>JBDRNO010000162.1:0-5323 GCA_043811005.1 Bacteroidota bacterium
CTTATGGTAAATTCTCTTTACAACGGATCAATTCAAATATAAGAACACTTTTTAAACGGTGTTCTAAGAATATATGTTTGATTAAACTGTAAGATAAAATCCAAATGATTTGTAAGTGATCATCTTATATTTTTGTAGTTAATTATCCGATATATATTAAAGGAAGATTAAGCCGCTATAAAAACCCGTATTTTGAGAAAATGCAGGAAAATTATTGTAGAGGAGATATTTCTTCGAATTTTTGATTTTCATTTATATATTGTCATTTTTCTGCTTTTACAATATCCCCTTGTTTATATCCTTGTCCGGTAAGTATTTTCGCTGTACATGCTTTTCCTTGTCCAAAATCTTTTGTTACCTCAATATATCCAATTTTTTTGGTTTCAAATCCTAATGATAGTCCTGTTTCCGGATCAATTACTTCAGTCCCTTTTGAATAGACGATAAACTTCATACCCGTTTTAACCCCTCCGGATGAGCCGGGTTTCATCATCAGAGTTTGATCAGTATTTACCCTTATTACTGTACCCTCCCACGATACGTTGTCCATTGCCTGAGCAACCAAACCAACGCATTTTGATATTGCGCTGCGTTTCGCTTTGTCGAGTATTGTAAGGTCAACAGTACTTGAACCGGAACCAAAACCGCCTACGCTGGTACCGCCTGCCTTTGCCTTTTCCTCACTAACCGCTCTTTCTGCAAGGGTTATTTCTCCAGTTGAAGCATTTACCATACGTAAGTCCACCCCTACTCTTGCCGTTTGCACTGTAGATGAAGTTGACACATATCCGTAATTGCCCCCTTTCTTTTCACTTTTTAATGCGAATTCAGTAATGCTGCCGGTAATTATCATCTGTACACCAAGCAGTTTGTTTATTTCCACAACACTTTGCGCGGTCACTCCCTGGCTGGCATCAAATTTCTGTTCATTCAATATAGCATTAATTCTTGAACGTTCCAATACTATAAACCTGCCTGTTTTTACTAATTCCGTAATTAACATGTCAGTTAAATTGGCGCTGACCTCTTGTCCTGACGAGTAGCCGATGGAGCTATATCCATGCTCAATACTTTGAGAACCGGCTTTATTGGCAAACTCCAGTACAGCTATACGTTTTTTAAGAACCAGAGTATCTTTTGGAAGTGTTATCGTTTCCAGATTATACTCCTGCTTATATTCTTGTTCATATTCAGGTTTCGGTTTAGATTGTTCTTGAGAAGGAGTTGCCACTCCAATTATAAAAAGCGCACCTCCACCAAAAAATGCCACTAAACCTAATATTGTGCTAATCTCAGCAGCCCCTATTATTAGCCCGATTACTGCAACCACTCCACCAATCCAAAATAATGCCCAATTTACTTTAACATCTTTTTCAGTATTTGTGCTTTTCATATTTGATTTGAGTGCAAAAGTTTCTTTTATTTCTTTTTTTATGGAATGCTTAATTGTTTCTATGGTATTTATGATCTTTTTGCCATTGGGTAATGTGTTATTATTTCTACCTGATACAATTTGACGGGATGCAACATCTTGCTTATTTGTTTTTTTAGACGCTGTTGCTAACTCTTCTGCATATTGTATTGTTTGGTCTTCCTTTTTCTGTTCTGTAACTGTAGCAATGGCTAATGCATTATCTATACTTTTCCTTTCTGTTAATGTCGTTTTTATGTTATTGTTTCCTTTATTTATATCTATGTAGTAGCCATCCATGTAATGTCTTTTTTCAATATGAGCCATTTTTAAGGGGCTACATGACCATAGGATTTGGCTTGCAATAAATGCAGCCAACAGCATGATTGTTTTGCTTTTTGTTTTCATTTTTTTGAGATTTAATTTATGATCAGTTTTTTGTTGATTATCTCGTTTTTGGTTATTACTTGTAAGTAATAAATGCCTGATGATTGTGTGCTTAGATTAATTTGTTTGCTGTAAGTAACTGAAATTTGTTAAAGATGCTTATCTATTTCCTGCTGAGCTTTTCTTTTTTCCAGTTCATCCACAACGGCTGATGAAACGCATTTTTTATTCACAGGATTTAAGTAAGTCCCAAGAGACTTTGCAACTACAAGCGCTGCCGGTATCCCAATGATGCTGATAAACAGACCTGCAACTTGTAATACACCGATTATGCATAAACACAATCCAAATGGAAAGTAAATGATCATGATTATTGTTGAGTATGCTTTCCAAGCCATGTTCTGTTTAATATTCAAATCGCTTTTGCTTACCATTGCGTTTCCAAATGGCCAGAACAGAAATTTGCCAAGTTCCATTAAGCCCAAGCCAATGGGGGCAGCAATAACTGTAATAGTTAACAAGAGTCCCAAAAGGTAAACGTAAATTGCACTGACAAATCCTAAAAATGGGAAATGCCAAAGAATATTACCGAGAGTTTTCATTTTATTTAATTTACTGGTTATGCCTACTCTTTTCAAAAGGATTTTCGGCTTCCTCCTATTTTAGAATTAGCTTTTTTGTTATTCAATTACAATTTGCCCCTTAATTAATTGACCCGGGCCTGGCATAAAAAAAGACATTAATGCAGGAATACCGTGTTTTTGAGTACCAGTCATTTCTTTTTATTTCAAGAGCTATTGCTCTGTAATTTTCCCCTCTATTTTTCTTAAACTGCGCTGAATAGAAAAGAATACCAGAATGAATGCTATTAATACAACAACCAAAATACCGCCACCAATTCCGTAAAGTGATTTTAGCCGAAGTTTTTCTTTTGCAAGTTTTTTTATTTGATATTCCATTTCTGCTTTAGCTACTTCCTGATTATATATGGCTTCAATTTCATTTATTGATTGCCGGTATTCATTATCAATTTCGTTTATTTTTTGATTGTGGTCTTCATTAATCTGGGCAATAGTTCTTTCTCTTTCGTAATTTTTACTGCGATATATCCTGTAGTAATGTATTATAACTTTGGGTTGTTGTTCCGGTTTTATATTAGGGAGCAATGGAAGAAACAAGTCCGTGCCCTCCTTTAGTTTTGCAAGATTTTGGTCGAAGAAATTGTAATAGCTGCTCATCAATTTATCTAAGATTGCTGCACGTTGTGTTGTGTCGAATTTAACGATGATACTTCCTGTATAATCAATGAAAGAAATGCCATCCTTTGGATTTTTTCTTCCGAAATCAACGAGCTTTCGTAAATATTCTAAATTATTTTCATAAGAAAATTGACCAATGATATTGCTTATGGTTCGGTGAATATTTACTGTTTGATCTACATTTTCTAAAACTCTGCTCATTAATATTTTTAATCCATAACTACGTTGTTTTTCTGTCAGTAATTTTATTACGCTAATGAATCCGTCAAGCACTTGTTTTTTATCAGTATAGTTTTTAGCGTTAGCGTTTTTGTAGGATGATTCCAACTTATCGTTAATACCCGGTTCAGTAACATTCCATTTTCTGTATCTTTCCGTTTTGTATTAGTCCCAGTAGCGTTTCCCTTCCGGATAACTCCAGATCCCCTCGGATGCCCATGAATATTTTTGGGGAGGAATAAGCTCCCTTAATGTAGCTAAAGAAAGATTGTATTCGTCTTTACCTTTCGTATCTTCAACAAGTTTTGGTTGAACAATCTTTTTTTCAATTTGTTTCTTTCCGGTTATCTCCGGTGGTGGGGGTGGCGCTTCTTCTTTTGTTTCTTCTAGTTGTAGGTCGGCATAATCAACGGTTACCGGTTGAGGATATGGTTTTTTCTCCGGGTATGATGGTTTTACGGGGTATGGTCTTTTTGCCACTTCTTTTTCAGATGGAGGAATGATACACCAAATGAAAAGAGCAATGCCGGCAATGATCGCTAACGAAGCTAATGTGATAAATATATGCCAGAAAATTAACGAGAGGTTGAAAACATATTTGTTTTCAACTTTTGTGAAGTAGTTTGTTTTCATAGGATTAATAATTAATCTTTGTTAAAAATTGGATTATTTGTATTCCACAGTCATCAATATCTCCGATGAGTTTCCTGTTCCATCGCAACTTGGACAACTTCCAGTTGTTTTTCCACTTCCATTACAACTTCCGCAAGTATTGAAAGAATTTCCTGAGCAATAACTGCAATTTATAGTTCCTCGCCCAAAACAAGAGTAACAGTCTATTTTGCCATCCCCATTACATTTATTACATCTAAAATCACCTCTACCAGACCCATTACAATTCATACAAGTAGATGTCATTACTAATATTCCCATATTGGTTGTTACTTTACCCTGTCCATTACATTTTGGACAAGTACTGGTTTTCCCTTCTCCCCTACATACACTACATCGCAGAGCGCCTTTTCCATAACAATTATTACAATTTACTTTCCCTTTAGAACAATATTGACAAGAAAGTTTTCCTTTCCCAGAACATGCAAAACAATTTCTTTTGCCATCCCCCTTGCATGTATGGCAAACTTGATATTTATATTGCTCTTCCTTTTCAATTACACCATTTTCGTTATACACAGGGTAAGTGCCGACAACAATTTTTCCACCGTAATAATTATATGTTACTTTTATTTGACCATTATTATGGTAATGAATTCCCTTGCCTTCTTGTTTCCCATTGATAAAATTGCTTTCTGATTTTTTATTTTCATTAGAGTAATATTCCGTAAACAATCCAACTTTTTTTCCATTGCTAAATTCTCCGATTTTCTTATTTGTGCTTTTGTAAATAAGTATTCCTGTAAAAGGTGAGTTGTTAAAATATGTAGTAAAGCCGCTATAATCTTTTATTTCATCAGGATAGTACACAGGTAGCAAATCTTGTTGAGCAAAGAGAGATAGGGGATACCATAGAATAACAGTAAATAAATATTTAACAAGGTTTATTCTCTCCCACGTTTTCGAGATTGTACAGGTAGAGCGGAACAGATTAAGAGGTTTGAAGATTGTCCGAAATATTTTATTTATTCGTTTCACAATCATGATAATTTCTGGTTATGTAATTATTAAAATACCAAATTATTGTATTTCAAGTTTTTTTGAACTTTGATTTGAATTTCACTTTTTCGAGCACTGACGATCAAGCTCTATGTATGGTTTTACGGTTTTATTATTCAATTACTATCTGCCTGTTAATCGTCCCTTCATCAAACATGATTTGCAGGGTGTATGCACCTTTAGCATATCCTTTCATCTCAATATCCAGTAAATTATTGCCGGGTGTTAATGGCTTGTTTCAAATTGTTTTAAAAGTTATCTTTGAGATCAATTCTTTATTCTCCAACCATCATCATATTTTATAAATGTCGCCCTTTTCTCAATTATTCTTTCTTCCATATCAAATGCAATACGACCAAACGGGGTTATATTTGTT
>JBDRNO010000163.1:0-8195 GCA_043811005.1 Bacteroidota bacterium
CATAAAGCGATACGGAGTATATACCCTGATAAAGTATACACCATTAGGCAGGTTTATTAAACCGATTGTATAATTGGACTTTTTGATCTTTTTGAAGGTCTTAACATGTACTAATTCTCTCAGCACATTGTAAATCTCTGATTGAATATCGCTTATCCCAACCAATTGAATATCAAAGGTAATAATACCTTCTGTTGGGTTGGGATAGATGTGTAGAGACGTTGCATCCAACGTCTCTACAAGTTTATTAATTCCCAAACAAGTTTCTACTGTAACAATGGCTGAATCGGTAACATTTGGTGAACAACTATCGCTAACAACAACAGTATAGGTAGATGTTACAGAAGGCGAAACAGTTATAGATGAAGTGGTTGCCCCGTTATCCCATTCGTAATAATAAGGACCTCCGTTTCCTCCCAAAACCAGGGCAGAGATACCAGTACTATCACCTTCACAAATTGTATCCTCTGAAGCAGTAACGATTGCCCATATATTATTTTGGATTTCTCCAACTTGATTTAAAATCCAGTTATTTGGATCTACTTCAATACTATTTACTGTATAGGGCATAAAAATCTTATATGTTTGTGTATTTTGAGTTTGATATACTCTAATTATAGTATCTCCTAAAGAATGTTCCAGTTTATATTCAATTGGAGTAATAAATAATGGCGTTATTGTTGTAGATGTAGTTTGAGTGGAAGTAAATATTAATGTATCTTCATTTTGAGTCCAGTTAATATTAAATATAGGGTATCCTTCTCCAAAGTACCATTGGTTAAAAAAGTTAGTAAAATCTATCCCTGAAGTTGCTTCAAGAACATCTTTAAAATCCATACCAGTTGCAGATCCTCCACTATGTTGGTTATTAAAGTTTTTCAATACCTGGAAGAAAATAGAATCATTGTCTATTTCAAATCTTATCATATGGACTAGGGCAGCTCCTTTACAGTATGATAATCTTCCATCTAAAATTCGTTCTTCATTAAATATTTCTTCAATAGGAACATAAACACTACCTCCTGGTTCAGACATAGCATATTGATGGTAATTATTCATTTTATTTGCTGCTTGGATTTCATCTTCAAAGAATGCACTAGCTAAGTATTCACTATATATAGCAAATCCTTCGTGAATCCATACGTCTTGCCATGATTTGCAAGTTACATTGCCTGCAAACCATTGATGACTAAGCATATGTACTAAAAGACTAGAAAACCAGTTAGGTACATTAAAATAAATATTTGACATGGTAATATTTTCATGTGGATTGTCAGGTACAATGCAGTATCCATATCTTTCAAACGGATACAAACCAAATAATTCAGAAAGATATTTAATCACAGCCCCAGCCGTATCAATTTTATTCTTGTATTGTGATAAATAGGCTGAATCGTAAAGAAAACACTGTATTAAAATAGAGTCATATGTCATTGAAGGTTTTGTGTAAAAATCATATTCAATATAATCTGATACAGTGAAGAATACAAGGTAATAAGGAACCGGAAAACTCATTTTCCATTCGAACCTGACCTTTCCATCAGGAAGTGGCACTACATCAGACAATCTTCCTATTGACCCAGCTTTGCATGTGGAATCTGTTGTAATAAAAACATACATTGAATCTGCTTTATCTTCGACTAATTGTTTACATGGCCACCACATTTTTGAATGGTATGTTTCGGAATTTGTCATAGTTACCTGTGATTCATTCATGATACCAACCGTCCAATTATGTACCCCTGGAATAGAAATACCTATTCCATGGTAAAATATTTGAGCATTAAAATTAGTGCCTATAGACAAGGCAGGCTGTATTGGAATATGAATTTCATCATTAAAATGAGTAAAAATGTTATTTGCTCCATTAAAAACAACTGAATCAACTGTCAGGCTATCAATCAATTCTACTACAAAGGTATCTAATGGATTATTCTGAACAACAGCTTCGATTATCACATTTCCTTCAATATATGTTGAAGTATCTGTTATATTAATATCTAATTTATAAAATTTAACATCATAGTTGTTTAACAATTTGTCCCTTAATATAACGGAACGTCCGCCAATTAGCGGATGCACCTTTTAAGAGACTAACTCCATTTCATTCCAGCTTTGGCTATAGTTAAAGTTGACCGGACGGCAAGCAAGTTTGCAGGTACCCCAAAGCCCCACTTCCCATATTAAACAATAAGTCTATAATGCTTAAGTTGGGAATAAAACCATGATTGTTTCCAAATACCTGTGTGTAATTAGTTTCCGCGACCGGGTCTGGACAGGCAGGCTTTCCGCTTATGGCGAAAAAATTTGATGTTCTGAGTTTGGGTGAAAAATAATTTCTGTAATCTATTGTATCCTGGTATTCGGTTTGATAAGAAGTCGTAGATGAAGACCTTATCTCCAATCCCAGTAAATTCAGAACTGTCAATTGGATAGCTTCATTAAAATCAATTAAATAGGAGTATTTTTCGGAATAGAACGGAGCAAAATCGTCTTCATAGAACTCAAAATAGGGTGAAGAGCGGTAAGTTGTTTCTATGGAACGCCAGTGCAGCTTTTGCCAATTATTCTCATAAGAGATCTTTACATCTTTGATCACCATCCTGTCCCCACGATGCCTGATGGGTATGACCAAATTGAGCTTGCCGTTTGCTCCGTATATACAGCACCTGTTACGGTAGGTTTGCTTAATATAATGTTCGAAATGCTCGAAAAGGATAGTCCCGCTATGATCAGGGTTGGCAAGAAGTATGTAATATTGGATCGGAGCTAAATAGGCAGTTGATAAAAGGAGTGTCAATTGGATAGATGATTTGTAATATTTTTACTTACTATTTCAGTTTATCGGGTATCAGATATCGGTTTCCAGTTAATCGGTTTGCCGGTTTATTTGTGTGCCGTCAGGTGTTTCCACCTGACGTGAACATTCCACCTGATGCTTTTGTTGTCAGGTGGAAACACCTGACAACACATCATATATAAATCTGAATCCCTCAGAAACAGGTAACCCGAAAACCTGACAACTGATAACCGAGAACTGATAAACTGAAAATCAGGTTTAAACCTAAAAAATCGGAAATTTTATTTAATAGTTGAAAACAACCGCCCCCACCTGATCTTATTGAACCATGTACCCTTTTTGTTTATAGAAAACCATATAAATACCGCTTTACCGACAATATGGTCTTCGGGGACAAATCCCCAGAAGCGTGAATCGGCTGAATTGTCGCGGTTATCTCCCATCATGAAATAATAATCCATTTTAAAAGTATAGGTAGTGGTTTCAACTCCGTTTACGAAAATTTTTTCGTCTTTTACCTCTAATTTATTATTCTCATATACAGTAATGAGACGTAAGTAAAGGGGGAGGTTGTCAATTGTTAAATTGATTGTGGTTCCCTTTTGTGGAATCACTATAGGACCAAAATTATCTTTATTAAACTGGAAATGAGTATCGGATGGAAAGATGTAATTTGCATAAAATTCTTTTGGTTCACAAATTGGTTTTATTTGCCGGACATTTGAAAATTTTCTTACCTTTTTTACTGCCTCGTCTGTAAGCACCAACCTGTAATCACCCTGATTAGATGTTCTCCCTCCTTCAGTTACATCCATTTTTTCCAACACTTTGGGATTAAAGCTGCTGCCATCCGTTTTAACATCATACGTGAATTGCATTTTTTCAGGGGGGGCAGCTTCACTGCCGTTAATAAACAGTATTTTATTTATAACCTGCAACGTATCGCCAGGAATACCAACACACCGTTTTATGTAGTTCTCGCATTTATCAACAGGACGAGAAAGTGGGGGATCGGCATCCATCGGGTAGTTAAAAACAACCACATCATTGTTCTTGATTTTGGAAAACCCCGGTATCCGGTAATAAGGCATCTTTATCCACTCAAGATATGATTTGGTATTTTCAGTAAAGGGCAATGTATGGTGTGCAAATGGGAATGAAAGAGGGGTATTGGGTGTTTTGGCACCGTAACTGATCTTGCTTACGAACAAAAAATCCCCAACTAAAAGTGATTTCTCCATAGATGGTGTGGGAATTGTAAATGCCTCTATGAAGAACATTCGTATGAGAGTGGCAGCGATAACGGCAAAAATAATTGCATCAACCCACTCTATTATTCCTCCCCGCCTTTTTTTCTTGCCGGATTTTTTTGTCCTCGTGATCAATATTAATAAAGCCCACATGAATACAGAAAACAAAAAGAAAATGATCGCATCCCTGAATCTAAGAGTGGAAAATGCAACTGGCAGCATCAACAGAATAAATATTATCAAAGAGCCAATAGTAAAAACCTTCATCTTTTTTTTACTGTATTTTTTCATATGGAAATAATTTAATGTATCGGAATTTTAAGAATATTAATAAAAACCACAGATTACACAGATTTCACTGATTAAAATCTGTGTAATCTGCGGTTTCATTTTATTAATTAATTTGCGAAGCTATTTCATTAAAACTTCAACATATTTCCCATTGTAAAAACACCTTTTTTCCCTATTATCCACTCAGCAGCAAGAACAGCTCCAACCGCAAAACCCTTCCGGTTATTAGCACAGTGTTTAATTTCAATGCTATCAATGTCTGAAATGTATTTTGCGATGTGAGTTCCGGTAACGTTATTTTTTCTAATTGAGGTTATTTCAATACCTGTTGCAGAGATGAAATTTTGATCCTGATCCCCTCCTTCCTGACTGATAGAGGTTGCAGGAATTGTATCACTGCCTGATTCGATATTTATCCATCCTCTCTTTCTGTCAACAGCTTCAATAATATCATTCGCCATGGTTATGGCTGTACCGCTCGGCGAATCTAATTTCTGTTTATGATGTGTTTCTTCGATAAACACATCATAATGATCATGCTCATTCATTAAACGTGCCAGCTTCCTGTTTATTTCAAAAAAAATATTGACTCCTATGCTGAAATTAGACGAGTAGAATAATGCTTGATCTTTATCTGCGCATATTTTTTTTATTTCTTCAAGTCTACCTGACCAGCCGGTAGTTCCAACCACTATAGGAACATTAACGTTAAAACATTTATAAATATTGTCCGGGGCACATAACGGTGTGCTGAAATCAATGGCAACATCAACATTCGACAGGTTTTTTGCATCAGAAACATTTTCAATATCGATCTTCAAGAGAATTTCGTGGTTTCTCTGCCGGGCAACTTTTTCAACTTCCCTGCCCATTCTGCCGTATCCTATCAGTGCTATTTTACACATAAAACAATTGATTTTCAAAGGTAAAACTCTACAAATCGAATTTCCTTATACCCTTATTTCCCTATTCCCTTATACCTCTATTCCCCTTTTTTCTTTGATACAACAAATTTACAATTTCAGGGTTAACCTGAAACCAGTTTTTACTTCTTCACAAAAAACCGGATTGCAGATATAAGGATTTACTATTAAAGTCAAATCTTCACTAATATCATAGTCGAAAAAATGCGCATCAACATTTGCGTCAATGATATTTAATATATATAAAACACCGGTAAGAATATATGATAAATCCCTGTTCTTGCGATAAGACTCTTTATACTGAAATAGACCATCTTCTGACAATTTGATCTCATCATTTGCCAATTGAGGATCGTATTTATCAATAGTGCTTTCAAGCGTATCTGTTCTCCAGATATATGCCTGTTTATAATTCTGGTATTTCCCATTAAAAAAACTTATTGAATATACCAGTCCTGCAAACCCTGCATAAATTACAGGGATCTTCCAGTACTTTTTATTATATGCCTGCCCTAAGCCCGGCAATACAGCCGACATGATAGTTGCCTTTTGGGGTGAGTGCTCTTGATTGGTTATTGTTGATTGTTTATTGTTTATTGATTGATTTGGTGAGTCAGGAGTTTGTGGTTTTGAAATACCGGGCAGCAATAATATAAGGGTTATTATTGTTGTAATTATTATTAAAACAGGTGGTAAATGTTTGGTATTAAAGTACGTCATTGTTCAGGAATTTCTATTCACTGCAATATTAAGGACTTGCATAATTCTCTCCAGGTCATTATCAGATCTGAAGGGAATTACGATTTTCCCTTTGCCTTTATTGTAATGTTTTACATCAACCTTTGTATTGAAATAGCTTGCCAGCTCATCTTTTATTTGTTGATGTTTCACGGAAAGGGTTGTAAGAGATGTTGTTTTTTTTCTCCAGGATGTTTTAATATTCAAATTTCTAACCAACTCTTCAACTTGCCTTACTGACAGATTTTTCCTGGTTATCTCTGAAAATATTTTTAATTGAGCATAGCTATCATCAATATTTATCAGAGCCCTGGCGTGTCCCATGGTAATAGTATTCTCGCGAATACCAATTTGAATTTCAGGAGGTAATTTTAAAAGGCGGAGGTAATTAATGATCGTAGTTCTGTTCTTGCCCACTCTCTCGCTTAATTCTTCCTGTGTCAGTTTGCATTCCTCAGTTAATCTCTGATAACTGACAGCAATTTCCATTGCATTCAGGTCTTCGCGTTGAATATTTTCCACAAGCGACATTTCGAGCATTGCCTGGTCATTGGCTACTCTTATATATGCCGGGATTTTCGTTAATCCTGCAATTTTTGCCGCTTTGAACCTACGCTCACCCGTGATGAGCTGATATTTATCATATCCTAATTTCCGTACTGTTACCGGTTGAACTATGCCTAATTTTTCAATTGACACTGCTAATTCATCAAGGTTACTTTCTTTAACGTTGGTTCTCGGCTGAAACGGGTTTGTTTCAATTTTATCTAAGTCAATATTGGCAACGGTTCCTACCAGCTTTGGTTGAGTATCCCTACCCAATTCTCCCTTCTCCCCTATAGGTTTTGAGGTAATGTCAGTATCGTAGTCCTCTAATAAGGCGCTTAAGCCCTTACCTAATACGTTTCTCTTTGGTGACATTCTGTTATTTTTTGTTTATTATACAACAAATTTTAAGATAACAGTAATATATACTATATAAATAAGTAAAAGAATTGTCCCTTCCAGGCGGGTTAAGCGTTTTTTTGAGACCATAAAAGGAAATATGAGGGCGGAGATTCCCAGCATCCAGAATATGTCAAAATCGAGTATGCGCTCGTTAACCTTTATCCCCTTCCCGAAAATGGCAGAAACACCTAATATCCCAAGTATATTAAAAATGTTAGACCCGATGAGATTTCCAAGAGCGAGATCAGTATGTTTCTTAAAGGCGGCAATTGTTGATGTAGCAAGTTCTGGTATGCTGGTACCGACTGCTATCATCGTCAAAGCAATAACCCGCTCGCTGATACCAAATGTTCCGGCAATTCCCGTGGCTCCCTTTACTAACCAATCAGCTCCAAAAGCCAAGCCAATACAACCAAGTACAACAAATAAGATAGTTTTCAGAAGTGGAGAATGGCTTTGCTTTCCAATAAATTCACTTTCCTCTGCCTGAGCTTCAATCCCTTCTTTTCTGGACTTTCTTATCAGCCATATCACAAAAATTATCAAAGCAGCAACAAATAGTACACCTTCCCAAATTTCTAAATTTCCGTTTGTTAAGATAAAAATGTAAAACACAATGCTGGCAGCCATCATCACTGGCCAATCAATCCTGATGGAATTTCTACTTACACTAATAGGAAAAATCATACATGTAACGGCAAGCACTAAAGCGAAGTTTGCAATGTTTGACCCTACCACATTACCAATCGCTATATCAGGGTGCCCGGACAGTGCGGCTTTTACACTTACAAACAGTTCAGGGGCAGAAGTTCCCAGCGAAACAACGGTCATCCCAACCACGAGTGTTGAAATTTTGAACCTGAGTGCGAGGTCAACAGCTCCTTTAACCAGAAACTTGCCGCCAAACAAAAGTATTACTAAACCTCCCACTAATAATAAATAATGGTTTTGTAAAAATAATAAATAATGGTTTAGTAAAAAATCTTCCATCGTTTCCTCTGATAAAATTTAATTAATAACTAATCAGTATGATTATTATTTTTTTCAAAGCAAGTTAGAATATCATTAAAAAACAGAAATGGAGAATGGGAGAAACCCTGCTGTCGGCAGCTACCGTGTACCCACATCTTTATAAGATGTTGATTTATAATATATTACGAAATGGTGATATTAACGAATATGTTTTGAGAAACAGCTTTAAATTCATATTTCCATAGGATATTGAATATTCGCTTGTATTGTTCA
>JBDRNO010000164.1:0-4722 GCA_043811005.1 Bacteroidota bacterium
ACTAGGAAAGCTGCAGAAAAAGAGGGGCGTATGGCAGAATATAATAAAATGTTTGGAATATGGAGGAATGATAAAAATGGCCTGTAACGAAAGATGCAGAAATGCAAGCAAGGATAAAAAATGTAAATGTACATGTAATGGGATAGATCATGGGAAATATTCAGACAATAAATCACCCGGCGAGGTAGAGCTGGACATTGGCATGGGAGGAGAAGTTGCGAAATTTGTTCAAGAATGGGGAGGCCAGACAATACAATGTTTAGGTATCTGTCGCAAATTTGTTAAAATGAATACTTTTATGGGATATCCGCATGATGCAGGGATGTCTGATGCAAAAGGCGACACATGGTGGGTATATTTTAAGTGCCCTAATTGCAGTTATGGGCACAGTGGAAGTAAAATGAAGTTTTTTAAGAGGCATACTGAAATAGAGAGATTGGCAGCTAAAAATACTCGGCTGGATAGTACCAGGTAAAACCAAATCGGAGGCGAAAAAAATGGCATTTAATTATGATGCAGACATAGAACAAACGGAAACTAATTTCAGGACAGTTTTCAAATCGAACAGACAATCTAAAAATAAAAACAAACTGTTGTTTCAGATGAGGGACATGGTAACAAGTCCAGAACTAACAAAAAAAGCGTTGGAGGAATAAAATGGTATTTGAAAATTTTAAAGGTATGGACACAAAAGAAAAGGAAAGGATCTCATACAAAATTGGATTTTATCTGATGTGTATGACCACTGTGGTATTAGTAATTTGTGGGGTGGGGTTTGCAGCAGATGTATTTATGGAGAAAAAAGATTTAATCAACACAAATAATGAAAATATCCACCATTCTAATGAAGTAATATCTATATTTAATGAGTTGACTGAGTCCGCCGCAAAGTGCAAAGTTCAATATATGATAGAGGTAGGCAGACTTTCCACGACGGTTAATGACCTAAATAAAGCTATATCTTCATATAATGCCCTTGTAGAAATTATTAATAGATATGATTACTGCATTACTAGCTCTTTTTTTAGGGTAGATAAAAAGGTTTCAAACCTAAAAAAGTCGTAGGCAAAGAACACTTTTTTGTGTTTGTGGTAGGAGGTTAAAAAATGGATTACAAACCAGACTTCATAACTGAATGTTGTGTAACAAAAAAGTTCATAGACAGGCATAATGACATTTTGTGTTTACTCAGCAAACTGAAGACACTCCAGGCAGAAGCAGAGCTGTTGCTGAAAACAAAAGACATTAATAAATGGGAATCATTTATTAGGGAGATTAGTAAACTAAAATTAGGGGATGATCAATTTGAACAAAATAAATAAATTGCTTGAGTTTGCAGGTTTTAAAAAATTTGGCACGAAACAAAATCAAAAGTTAAACCTGGCAATAATAAAAAAGACGTTGAAACTTAAAAAAGATATATTGGATGCTAGGGATTACATCGTCAAAGACATTGTTAAACTAGACAAATATGAAAAACTGCCACCGGTATATACAATCACACGATTTTGTACAGATATAAAGTCCCAGGGCGGGTTAAGCTCATGCGGTGCATTCTCACTTGGTGCAGCTTATGAAGTTATGAGAGCTAAGATGAATGAACAATCAAAGTATGATGTGTCTGAGCTGTTCATCTATTATAACTCAAGGTCAATTTCAGGAACAGTAGACAGCGATTCAGGGATATATCTGCGTGACGGGTGTAAAGCTATGCAAAAATATGGTTCGTCTTTGGAGTTAGCATGGCCATATTTGCCAATCAAGTTCAGTTGTAAACCTTCAATATTAGCTTACCTAACAGGAAGATTCAACAGGATAGAGAGTTATTATCGATGCTGTACCATCAAAGATATTAAGCTCGCATTATCTAAACAAATACCAGTAATCTCCGGTATTGAGATATATTCAAACTTTTTGAGATATGAGAAAGGCATATACAACAAAATCTCAGGTAACAATATCGGCGGTCATGCGATGTTGGTGGTAGGGTATGATGATACAAAAAACGCATTTTTGATACGGAATAGCTGGGGACTGTTATGGGGCGAGAAAGGGTATTGCTGGATCAGCTATGACATATTTGAAAAATGTTTAATGGACGCATGGGCGATTGTCCCATTTGGGTGGGGGTGAGAAAGTGGTAAACAGGGAAACATTAAAGTATTATGTAACCGGCACATTGCATAACGTGGTAAAAGATGATGACAGGGAAGTTGTGGTTGATAAGATTGTTACCCGGATAATTGATATTAAAGGCGACGAAGAGATTTACCTAAAAATCGTGTTAGGGATCTTACTTGAGAAAAACGTCGAATATCGATCTGCAACTGCCATCTCAGGGAAAATAGCAAGGATGGTATTGCAAAATCAGGAGGTAAAATAGGATGACACAAATAACATATTATAAATCGGAAGATTGTGATAATTGTAAAGCAATGAGACCTATCATTAACAAACTCAGGAGGGAGGGGCACGATATAAAAGTTGTTGACCTTGACACTGAGTATACATCAACAACAATAAGGTATGTGCCTACCACAGTGATATGCAAAGAAGGAAAATGCAAGCGTGTGATAGGTGCAATATCAGAAAAACGATTAAGGAATTTGTTGTGAGACGAGTCTGTATAGACGATATTGACCTGAATATCATCCATGAAATTAATTCTTTAAAAGGCAAGGATGATATGATAACAACTTATGAGATATCTAAAAAACTGTTAAAATATGGTGGCCCTTATGAACTAAAGCGGAACGATAATTTTATACGGTCAAGATTAAAAAAGTTGTCTGAGTATGGACTGATAAAAATAAATAATGGCGGTTACAACTCGTTTTTACTATTATGTTCAAATGTCGAAAAAAGGAACTGGAGCGTGTTTAAAATTAAGCAATGTTCTTATTTCTTGAGGATAGATGGTAGATGGTATGTGTTCCCGTTCAGGAAGATTAGTGGGTTATCAGCCAAAAAACGCTAAATAGGAACACTGCCCCTGCAAAAAGGTGGGTCACGCATATCAATTCTGCTGTCATAAAATCGTAGGCAGGATACCCAACAATTTATTGTTGGGAGGAATGCCGTCGTCGTTAGCATCACATCCTGACTTTACCTCCAGTTTAGTTATATCTAATAAAGTTCCTTGTGATAATCGCCTATTAGCAATATCACAATAAGACTTTTCTAATTCAAATCCTATATATTTTCTTCCCATCTGTTTACAAGATACGGCAGTAGTTCCACTTCCCATAAAACAATCCAATACAATATCTCCTTCGTTTGTTGCTGTTTCTATCAATCTTCTTATAATTGATTCAGGTTTTTGTGTTGGATGTAAAAGATTGTCTGATGATACCCTATTAAAATTCCAAACATTAGAGTATCTCTTTGAATGAAGTTTAAATCCATCTTTAGGCAGATAAGCAATAAGCTCGTATTGGTTACCAAAATCTCCTTCTAAATCTCCTGCAGTCCAGTTATTTTTTACCCAAACAATAACATTTTTTACTCGGTCATCAATCAATGGTTTTTTTTGGGAATAGAATATAAACATACATCCGGTTGGCTTTAATACTCGCCATAATTCATCAATAGGAATAAAAAGAACATTATCGTTGGCTATTGGTTTATGAGGATTACCATTCTTATAACACCCACTGAAATAATTAATACCATAAGGAGGGTCAATAATAATACAATCAATAGAGTTATCTTCAATGAGTTTCAATCCTTCAAGACAATCTTGATTATAGATTTTGTTGAGTTCAATCAAGAGAAATCACCCATCTTCGTCTGTGTAAAGTCTCCTATTTTCTGTTGTGGACTTCCGAATACAGAATACTCAAATATCTCTTTACCTTCTTGCTCTTGAATGTATCTTTTAACTGCTTCCTGTGAAACGTGTCCTGCACTTCCACAATAATATCCGATTGCCCATAGGGAATCAAACCCTTTTCCGAAATGCTGTTTATATCCAAGATACCTTAAATCTGGAAAGCATCGTCTTAATTGAATTGATGTATTACCTTTCAATTTATGGATTATCTTGAATGGTGTTACTGTTGGTTTACACCCAACAAAAAGATGTAAGTGGTCTGGCATAATCTCTAACGCTAGATTATAAATGCCTAATTCTTGGCATTGTCCATTGATTATTGCTTTCAGGACTTCTTTAACTTTATCCAAAAGCACAGGTTTTCTGTACTTTGGAATCCAAATAATGTGATAATTGATGTTGTATTTGCAATGGTGAGATATCCTCACAGTTGCGATTTTACTTTCAATTTTGTGCACTTCTGGATTAAAGTGCGGATATTTGTATTTTAACATAAGCAATCACCTCATAATTAAAGGTGATTACTTGTTCTGGGGTGTTTCTCGTTTAAAGCGGAACTAATCTTAAACTTTTCCCTCTTTTCAGAGGTAATTCACATTAAAAGTATAAGAGAAGTTCTGCTTTGACGAGAAACGCCCCAAGACAAGTAATCACCTTTAATTATGAGGTGATTACTATGTTAAAACACAAATATCCACACTTTAATCCAGAAGTGCACAAAATTGAAAGTAAAATAGCAACTGTCCAAGCAGGACATCATTGCAAATTTAACATCAATTACAGGCTCATCTGGATACTTCAAATTCCTCTAGGAATTTGTAGGCCTACAAAATTGCGAAACAATTATGAAGTACCAAAGTACAGAAAGCATATCCTAAAAGGAAAGGTCA
>JBDRNO010000165.1:0-9077 GCA_043811005.1 Bacteroidota bacterium
CAATTTCTGATAATACTGACAACCTACCTTTAATTATTTCATATTCCAAGCCCAATATCGGAGCCAAACCTATTAAATTTTCTTTATCAGTATATTCAACACCATTACTCATAAGATAATTGTCAATCCAATAATATAATACACCTTCCATTCCATATATCATACGAAGCCGGCCATTGTTCTTGCCTATATTTAAATATCTTTCATAACCTATACTTGGTAATAAGAATATTTTTTTTCTCCAATACTCTTTTCTTCTATTATAAATAATTCCTGCACGTATAGCAGAGCTTTTAAAAAAGTACCTGTAACCAAAATCATATCCCATCATGAAAGGGTCATAATATTGAAAATAATGATGTGGTAAATAATTAGTACCTGCTTTTAACCCATGACGTTTAATTCTTACAGAATCATTTTGAGCATAATTATGATTATAACAGAAACATAAAATTAATATAATACACAGGTTATAAAAACTGTTTTTTCTTTTCATTGACTTTGAGATTCTAATAATTCACTTTTAAGCTTATTAATTTCCTTTATTTGAATTTTTAGAGCTTTACTCAATTCGTCAATTTGCTTTTGTTGGTTAATAGTATATAATGTTAATTCTTCAATTTTCACTTGCTGAATAGATAACATTTCTCCCATATTTATACCATTTTTAAGAACTTCTTTTTCCGAAGGAACACCAGATAAGTGCTTAAAATTTTTAATATATTTTTCAACTTTATATAAATCACATAATTTATAATCCTCATCAAAAACAAAATCTCCCCATCCAGTCATAGTTGCGTGCATTTCATACGCCACTATTTTACCTTTTACGGCTAAATTATAATCGTCATGCGAGTATCCATCCATTATCCCGTCACTGCCGATAATCATTTTACCGTTTACGTGCAGTGTTGCATTTGGTGATGTTGTTCCAATGCCAACATTACCATTTCCATCAATAAATAATCTGCTATCTATTCCTAATAATCTATCCTGAAAATCCCATGTTGCACCGTCAGCATCTTTGCTCATTCTTATTAAACTGGTTAAAACATTATTTTGATAATAAGCAAAATCCGCATCATTTCCCTGGTCGCTATCTAATGATATGGTAGGATTATCGTTTCCAGAGGTTCTGATTTGTAAGGTAAGATAAGGATTTAATGTTACAGAATGAATGCCTGTTCCCAAAGCTATACTACCTTCAAACACAGCCCTTCCTCTAACATCTAATTTTCTCTGTGGATTTATTGTGCCAATGCCAACCCTTCCAGTATCTGTAAGACACATTTTTGTAATTCCAATTGGGCTAAAATATATACCACCAATATTGGTTCTAATGTTAAAATAGTAATTAAGAGTTGATTCATGTTCAAAAACTGCGTAACGTCCATGTCCAAATCCATCATCTACTCTCAATGGGCCATTTACTTGTAATTTTTTTTGTGGATTATTCGTTCCAATACCAACATTTCCCCCAACAGGATTCAGAACCAATTCATTATTGGTTGTATAAGATTGTATCCAGCTATAATAATTTAAACCGGATATATTAAAAGAACTTCCCAATCTCAAGTGATTTGTTGCATTTGATATTGTGGGTGAAGAACTACTACTTCTTATTCTTAAAGCACCATTAATATCTAATCTGTCCAATGGAGTGTTCATTCCAATTCCAACACTCCCGGTGTCTTTTACAACTAAAGGATAGGAAAAAACACCGGGTGATAAAGGTTTTTTAATTTCGAAAATATTTCCTGTTTCACATGGTGAACCTGGTTGTGTTAAAGTACATCTATCAGAAATAATTGATAAAATAGGTATGGTTTCACTGCTTTCATATATTGTCAAGGTAGCATTAGGATTACTCGTTCCGATACCAACCTTATCATCCGAATGTGCAGTATGCATTATGTTTCCCCCGGGTCTTGTCCAGTTACCGCCATCAAGTGTTGACGCATTTGCCCACTCTACACTATTCCCCGTTGTCATAAGCACCTGTCCGCTACTGCCTGGTTGATTGTTGGAATCATATAAAGCGTCTGTTAACCTAAAGTCGCCATTTACATGCAACCTAGCAGTAGGTAAGTTATAACCAGTTCCAATACCAACATTTCCTAATGAACCCGAAGTTCCATCCCCACCGCCAACAAATAAAGTTGGAACATTACTATTAAAACCAACTATTAATGAATTGAGTTCTTGAGCAGTTAATAACCAACTGTCACTAATTCCACTTCCAATAACTACAGAATTGTCTGCACCAATCATTGCTCCGACATTATGTCCAAGTGCCATTGAATGCATAGCCATTGCTTTGTCGGCTCCAGCCCCGTTTCCAATTCTTATACCACTTACTATTAAGGGATCTGTATTCCAAGAAATTCTATTTGTACCGTCAGTAGCAACATTTAAGGTACTATCGCCAAAGTGAACTGTACCATCTGGTGAAAAAATTCTACTTGTTACAAGGCGATTTGTTGTTGCTGTGCCAGTAGTAACCAAATCCTCATCATCAAAACTAATCGTTCCGCTTGCACTTGTTATACGGTTGTTGATGCCATCAATTACCAATCCGTTGCCGGCAACCTTTATGGCGCTGTCGCTTTCTATTGTTTCTGCACTCAATGTAGTGGTTTTCAATGTTTGGGCTTCCAACACGTTTTTAGCCGTTACAGTATCTGATTCCAGCAATATCTTTTCCGCTTCCGAGCTTACAACTATCTCAGCAGGAGAGCTGATAGTATCTTTTTGCCCGGGCAGTACCGCACCGTTTATAAATTTAAAATCGCCTATGTTAACTGAATTTTGTACGTAAAGGTTCCGCCCTCCAATTGAGCCGGTTGTGATAAGGTTCTCATCGTCAAAATTGATGCTGCCGCTATTAGAAATTATCCTGCTATTAACCCCATCAATGACCATCCCTTTTACACGTATCTCCTTTTCAGTCTCAAGTGTTTCTGTTTTCAGGGTATCGGCTTTTACAATTTTTGCTTTTATCACCTCTTTTGCAACTACGCTGTCCGAGCTAAGCGTTATCATTTCCGCTGCCGATTCAAGTACTATCCCAACAGTTGATTTAATTGTATCTTTCTGTCCCGGCAATGTAGCGCCATTTTTGAATTCAAAATCGCCAATATTGATCGCTCGCTGGACGTAAAGGTCCTGACTTGCGATTGAACCCGTTGTAATAAGATTTTCATCATTAAAACTAATAGTTCCGCTGCCACTTGTTATCCTGCTGGCAATTCCGTCAATAACAATTCCGCCACCTGCTACCCTAACTACGGTATCGGCACGTACTTCCCCTGCCTTTACCTGCTCAGCTTCAATGGTCTTTGCTTCTATTCTTTCTTTTGCCTGAACAGTATCAGCGAGTAAGCTCAATCTTCTTGCGGTCATCACTAACTCCGCATCCGTACGTATTGTATCGCGACCACTTATAAGAGCCCCGTTAACAAAGCGAAAATTTCCAATGCTTATAGCATCCTGCACTGCAAGACTTTGTCCTATCACTTTTCCGCTGAAAACCCCATTACCATCAACTTCTAATGCAAACGAAGGAGGCGAGCTTGTATTAATTCCCACCTTACCTCCGAAATATATATCACTCCCGGAAATTGTCCAGGGACTTGCCAGAAGGGGATTCCCGTTTATAAGATATTGCCCGGAGTTAATGCTGCCTGCCAGTATCTGTCCTGTTGCAAAAAGATAATTGGTACTGATACTGTCTGCCGTGAGATTTGCAAGTTGAGAATTGTCCGTTACCAAAAGACTGCCGGTTTGCGTCTGCCCGGTTACCTGCAAACTGTTCAGCAATGCCTGCCCTGTAGTGGTAAATAAGTTGGTATTGATCACATTACCGGTAATGCTGTCTGCCGTTAGATTGTTAAGTTAATTACCACTCACCGCTAAATTACCTGCATCTACGCTGTTTGCAGTTATGTTACCCGTTGTTATATCACTCGTTAAAACACTGTTGCTGTTCAGTACATTGCCGCTAATAGTGTCGGCACTGATATTTCCCGTTGTAGTTAGCTTGTTATTCCCGAACCCAATAAAGCCGGCAGAAGATGTAACAAGGCTGCTTGTTCCGTCAATAAGCAGGTTACTGCCAACATTAAGCAAACCTGTCAACTGTGAATTGCCTGTAACCAATAAGCTTATTGTTGTCACGCTGCCTGCATTAACTTCCAATGCTGTCAAAAAACTATCAACAAAAGCGCTGCCATGCAATAGGAATCCCCCAAGTATTTCTACACGTTCCGTGGGATCATTTAACCCAAAACCAACGAATCTATTAGTGTAAACAATAGATGGACCATTGGCTTGCCAAAGCCCAGCGCCTCCGCCGCCCTGTCCCTGAGCATGAACATTTGCAATACCAAAACAACAAAACAATGCTGTCATTATGCATCCTGATAAGATGTTTCTAAACTTTTTCATGGTTTTATTTTTTTATAATTATCGTATAGTTTACTTTATGCAAAGTATAATACAAAATATTGCAATATCCAAATATTTTTCAAAAAAAATTTATGTTTATGGCAAATTTACTTTATAAAAAATAATCCGTGTAATCCGTGGCTAAAAAAAACAATTACCCAAATATAGAATTAAAGAAAATGTTTTGTTTCAAGGGGCAAATATAATCTCAACCCTCCTGTTAAGCTGATACTGTTCTTCGGTGCATTCTGTGCAGTTTATTGCCGGATTGACTTCGCCATATCCATTACCGCTTAAGCGTTTGGCATCAATCCCTTTTGAAACCAGGTATTCAATAGTCCGCTTAGCCCGTCTTTCAGTAATCCATAAATTATAATTATCGTCTGCCCTGCTGTCTGCATAGGCAGCAACTTCTATCTTTAGTTCCGGTTTCTCCCTGAGGAGACCGGCAATCTTATTCAAGGCAGCTTTAGCATCCTGTCGAAGGTAAGAAGAATTGAGGTCAAAATAGATCTTATTAATATCATTGTCCCTTGCCAGTTTGGAAATATCTGCTTCTTCAACTTCAGAAACCGATTCTTCCTCAACCATTGCCAGTGTATCTGCTTTTCCGGGTTGAATCAGTTTTGAAAAATAAATATCACTTAACTCAGTATTCCTGTTACTTGAAAAGAAGATATCATTGTCAGGAGTAATTAAAAAGGATGCGTCAAATCCTGAGGAATTAATTATATTTCCAAGATTAACCGGCACAGACCAATTTATCCACGAGCTGTCTAATCGCTCTGCAAAAAATATGTCTGCATTACCATATCCTTGGTGCCCTTCACTTGTAAAATATAATGTTTTGCCATTGGGAGAAATAATGGGCATTGTTTCTTCAGCGTCTGAATTAATGTTGAATGATAGCCTTTGCGGTTCTTCAAAATGCAAATCCTGGGTAAAAGTTTGAAGTGATGTACAAGGAATGATTATAAATAAAGATGCTATTTTAGTGTATCGGAATTTCAAAGTTGTAAGTTAATTAAATGTATCGGAATTTTATGAATTTTCCTTTACTGATAGGTGTTTCCGCTACTTGTTAATATTGCTTGCTCCTTGCTTCTCGCAAAATAGCGTTCAATTCTATCAATAAAAGAACATAACTTCGTCCGCCAGCTGGCGGATAAAAAATGTAATTACTTAAAACTGTGTAAAGTAAAAATATGAGAAAGTTACTGGTTGCTGGCTACTGGTTGCTGGTAGTGATTACTTCCTAATAGCATTATCAAAAAAACCAGAAGCCAGAAACCAGTAGCTGATTATTAAATATTAAAAGTTAAATTCAAAAATAAATCCGCCAGCTGGCGGATATTGAAATGCGAAGCATTCACTAACACCTTTAAAAACGGACTATATGGTGAGTAAATTCCGATACGTTTTAATTAGTTTCCTGCCAAATTTGCAGATTTCGGTAACTCATATTATATCATTTTTGCCAGTTGCCAGAAGCGAGCAGCCAGAAGCGAACGACTTCGTCCTTCGTAGAATACTTTGGAGAAGGCACTGGTAACATTTTTAATTTCTTAAGCACATAATATTCTGCAGGAATTTTTTACAAAGTTATGTTCGAGGTATTATAAAAAGCTAATGGTTGATTTGGATTCCTTTAATAGCTTTATTCCCAGCACGATTTCATGGCTGCCGGATGTGTAATTGCTGATGCCAGAAAGGGTATAGTCATAAGAATAGCAAATACTCACCAAATCGCTAATCGTAAAACCGATGAGACCTATTATTGCATCTTTATGTCTATATGAAAAGCCCCCCCATATCTTTTTTTGATAATCCAATTTCAAATTGAAGTCATAAGAAACAGGAGTTGGTCGCATATATTTGATGAGAAAGCTTGGGATTAATGCCAGGTCTTCATTAAGTTTAAATTGATAACCGGCAGTGAAAAAATGATGTACATTTAATTTTGCTTCTGAAGGTATATCAGTTGAATAGATCTGATTTTGAAAAATTTGTGCGGAGGAATAACCTATATAAAATGATTCAGAATATAGCCATATTCCCGGATTAAAGTCTAAATAGGATTTAGATGGATCTTGCAAGAAATAATTGTAAGTTTCATCAGTCAAGTCCGTTAAAATAATTTTGCCATCATCAAATTTCCAATTTGACATACCTAAAGCTACGCCAACTGATATATTGATTTTTTTGTATAATGCGGTATGCAAGGCATAAGTAAGATAACCCGAAGTTTTAACAAAAGGGCCGTTATTATCAGCAATAACATATCCACCTATTCCATGTTTTAGACGGTTTTTACTTGTTCTTACCGTAGTATAACCCGGTCTGCTTAATCTTAAGGCAGCGGATTTTTTTTGCATTCTAAATAAAACAGCATCAACACTAAGGTAATAAGTGCTTGGAGCATCTTCGAAGCCAGCCCATTGGTCCCGATAGCTCAAATTAATGTCCAAATTATCGTTTATTCCCGTAGTAGCAGGATTCAATAATATGCTATTGTGCAAATATTGGCTGAATTGGCTCAACTGCTGACCATATACTTCTTGGGTACATATTAGGATGACGCAAGCCAATAAATAGTAAAAACTTTTCATCTTATGAAATATGTTAATGAGTATCTTCATGTGATTTTTTTAAAATATCGAACATCAAACCATCAAACGATCGAGCAATCGAGCAATTTAGCCATTCAGCAATATAACCATTTAACCATATAACAATTTAACAATATATCCATAAAAGTTCTATTTCAAAATACTAACAGACCCTGTTCTAGGTTTATTTCCATCATTTAGGTTGATAATAAAATAATAAGCTCCTACAGGGAGTTCCTTGTTATCAAAAGTACCATCCCAGGGTTCTTGATAACCTTCGGAATGAAATATTAACGACCCCCAGCGGTTATATATATCTACTGTACAATTTGGATAATAAGATATTTTTTCTATCATCCATGTATCGTTTGCTCCATCGCCATTGGGTGTAATGGCTGTAGGAATAGTAAGCTCAGCAAAAATAATAGTTACTATCACAGAAGCTTCACAGCCATCAGCATCAAGAACTGTGATAGAATAATTTCCGGCTGCTAATCCGGTAGCGGTAGCATCCGTTTGTCCATCAGACCACAAATAAGAGTAAGGTGGATTACCTCCCCATGCAGTTACGCTTGCTGTACCGTCACTGTTGCCAATAGTAGCATTTGTTGTATCAATAGATAGTTCGATAGCCGGCTGTTCGTTAATGATAACGGAAATTGTGTCGGAGCAGATATTGCTGTCCGTGACGGTAACGCTATACATATCACCGTTTAAGCCGGTTGCAGTGGAACTTGTCTGTCCATCACTCCACAGGTAAGTATATGGTAATATACCTCCAGAAACAAGGACAGTAGCAATACCGTCACCGGCACCATTACAGCTAACATCAATTACGGTTGTTGTCAGGCTCAGTACCCCGGGTTGGCTAACTGAAACAGGAGTGATAGTAGTGCATCCGTTAACATCGGTAACAGTGATAGTGTATGTACCGGCTAATAATCCTGTGGCTGTTGCAGTAGTTTGAGAAACCGGGTCATCCCAGAGATAAGTATGCGGAGGGGTACCCCCGGATGATATAACTGATGCTGTTCCTTCGCTTACTCCGTTACAACCTAAAGTGGTAAAGGAAGTTACCAGGTTCAAAGAAGCAGGTTCGGTGAGAGTGATGCCGGATGAATCGGCACAGCCGTTGGCATCGGTAACTGTTATCGAATATGTGCCAGCTCCTATTCCCGGTAAGTCTTCAATCGTATCACCGGTATTCCATAAGTAAGTATAGGGAGTCGTTCCACCTGTTACAGTGAAGTCAATGCTCCCATCTGCAAATTCATTGCAGGTAATATTGTATCCGCCAGCTACAGTTGGACTGTTGATTGATGAAGCAAGCGATGCCGGTGGTTCTGTCAAGGTAATACTTATGGACTTCACACATCCATTGGCATCAGTTATATTAACTGTATAAATCCCGGCTCCTATTCCGTTTAAGTCTTCTATTGTGTCTGCAGTGTTCCACATGTAAGTATAAGGAGTTGTTCCACCTGTTACCGTAAGGTCAATGCTTCCATCGGCAGCTCCGTTACAGGTAAGATTGTATCCACCTGCCACTGTGGGACTGCTGATAGAAGTAACAAGAATGGGTGGCTCTGTCAGGGTTATGCTTGAGGAATCCGAGCATCCATTGGCATCAGTTATAAATACTATATAACTCCCGGCACCTAATCCCGACAGGTCCTCAGTAGTAGCCCCGTTAGACCAGAAGAAGGTGTACGGAGTAGTTCCGCCTGTTACAGTGTGGTCAATGCTTCCATCGTTAACCCCGTTACATGTGATGTTGTAACCACCTGCAACCGTGGGGCTGCTGACAGAAGAAGCAAGGACTGCCGGCTCGGTGAGGGTGATGCTTGGCGAATCGGTACATCCGTTGGCATCGCTTACAGTTACTGTATAGTTACCTGATCCGATGCCTGTTAGGTCTTCGATAGTATCACTTGTATTCCAGAAGAAAGTATAGGGTGTTGTTCCGCCTGTTACTGTAAGGTCAATGCTTCCATCGGTAAATCCGTTACATGTGATATTATA
>JBDRNO010000166.1:0-2163 GCA_043811005.1 Bacteroidota bacterium
CTTAGCAGGCATGGGCATCCGCAGCTCGATGAGAGCTGGTCTTAGCGCAGGCGCAACAGACGCAACCGCATGGATCAACGGTGCGGTTGCAGGTACTCTACAAGGTGGGACCACTATGGCCTTGAATTTAGTAGGACAGGAACTTAACATTCCTCCGTTATATCTTTCTTTAGGAGCGCGAGCTGTTACGGGTGCGATTTCTGGTGCTTTATCCAAGGATCACGATGTTTTCAAAGGGGTAGGAGACGCTTTTATGCAATCAACCTTGAGTTTGTTGACATTTGGTGCATATGATCCGGAAACAGGCGAGTTTACGAAAGACCCATGGATTCAGGCAACTTACATAGCTCAGGTTCTTGATTTTAGCCAAAAAGTACAGGAAATAGGATTTTTGGAAACATTAGAAGCATATACTACCGCGGTTTTTCAGCAATCAACCGTTAGTGCGATATGGGAGGAAGGCGGTATTGTAGACGTGATTTTTAATAGGATTAATGAGGGTAAAATCGAAAATATAGTTTACAAGGGGATACAAGCCAAAAAAGTAAAAATACAAGAAGGAGAAAAAGAAGTTTACCTGATATATTCTGCAAGTGAAGATAAACTGCTTGCGATAAAAGATGGAAATAAGTTACTGGAAACAACCGATGGGCAGTATGAGGTGGGTCCCGACGGCAAATTCGGGATTAAAGATGGAACAATAACAACTTATTATGATGATGGCATGGTAATTGTACAGGAAATAGCAAACAGAGAACAGGTAAATATTGATTTAATGTTGCCCGGTGATAGTACAATTACCGTAACTGGCAGAAATGATATCGGGGCAATATCGTATGATAGCTATGGTTATTTAAATGATGCTTATTTATCAAGTGATGAATTTGAGATGTATCTTTCGAACGGAGAGATAGAAAGATATAGGACAGAATTATTCCCGAGTGATATTGTCGGCGGGGATGTTCTGATAGAAAGTGCAGGAATAACTATTGACGATTTGGCTGGAGCACAGCTTGTGCTTGAAAAACAAGCAGATGGTGTTTTCTCTACGACAATAGACGCGCCAATGGTATCCTATGTAAATGGTGATGGTGAGGATGCAATAAGGTATTTGGGATTAGACTTTGAACCAGAAACATTAAACACCCCAGGCACCATCGAAGTTATAAAAACCCAGTCCGATAAGATTCTAAACTACTTTATGGGATTGGGGTTTAGGACAGATGAAGAAATAGCCACGGCTAAGGCCATTAAAGTAGATTTAGGGCGACAATTTTGCCAAGACGGTGATACAATATATGGGAGTTCTGGTATCAAATCTGGCCCTATGGATACATTTCTTGGACTGAGTATCAAAGCCGGAGAAGTGCTTACGGACACTAATGATAGCATAAGCATGGTAAAGCTTTTAACGAATCCGGTAGGGTATATGGCTTCGAGAGCGGCGCAGAGCGGGTTTGATCTGTTTCATGACAACAAAACTACAATAGTTGACCATGTCGGTCAGGTTAAGACTATAGATGGCATAAAATACGTTATAGAAACAAATCCGGGTGGAATTAGAAAAACATTATATGAGGATTATTGTTCGAGATACGAGGATATAGAAATTGTAAGAGCGAACCCCGGATTAAAAGCGGGTGACGCAGCGGATGAGTTATTTTTTAATTACTTTGACAGAGAAACTCATGAGATTAGTGAAATTGCTCCAAAGTATGATTATGTGGGGATTTTGGGTATAACAAGCAGGTTTTTGGGTAATACTTTTGACACTTTTATATGCAGCGAATTAATAGTGGAAGCGTTCAGGTCTGTTGGTATAACTTTACCGGGAATAGAGTATAATTTACGGATATCACCTCAGGAGCTTTGGACTAATAGAGATAGCTGGGGCATTGATTTGGTGGAACTTTATCAAAACGCAGGTAGCTAATGTCAAATAATACTCTAAAAGATATCAGATTAATTATTGTTCTGATAATCGGTATTTGTGTTTTATGGTTCTGGGGACCGAATACTTTTATTCTTTTACAGAACATACATAGACCGATTTCTTCAGTACGAAATCTTGAAGGCAAGATATTTTTTAATTCTGATAGAAACGGAATGGTCGGTCAGAGCATTTTTTATTATTACCGAGGGAGAATCTATCCCGTTCATCAA
>JBDRNO010000167.1:0-14626 GCA_043811005.1 Bacteroidota bacterium
GGCCTTCGCCTGCCAAAGCAGGCTACGGCCTGCGAAGGCTGGTAACTGGGTACTGGGTGGTATGTATTGATTACAGGTCCGAGTTAAAAACCAACGACCCAGAACCCAGTGCCCAGAACCCAGAAGCAGTCGATTAAATGCAAAAACATAGATGTTAAAATAAATTTTACTAAAACATTGAAATTCCTATACTATAAAATAAAAAATACCGTAATTTGCACACCAATTCAATAATCAATAATCCCTCAAAAAATGTCTAACATCTGCGAATTGACAGGAAAAAAAGTAATGTCGGGAAACAATGTTTCTCACTCTAATAAAAAAACCAAAAGAAAGTTTTATCCAAACTTGCTGGTTAAAAAATTCCACATACCGGAAGAAGATAAATGGATAACTTTAAAAATCTCGACATCTGCTTTACGAACCATCAATAAAAAAGGTATCTATCCTTGTATTAAAGAAGCCAGGGAAAAAGGGTATTTAAAAAAATAGGCTCTAACAATTCGTTATTGATCCGACAGTTGGTGGAACGATAATTTTATATGTGCTTATGCGTTCCCGTGTTCAATTGTTCAGGTATTTAATTTGTATTGGAATTTCCGCGACATTATTGTCGGGATCGCCTCTGGCGTTAATGTTTATTGTTTTTCTGTTTATCAGTTAATGTTACATTCTTCTAATTTAACAACTTTTCTCATCCTAGTACTCTCATTGAGAGTGTTATCAACCTATGCACAGGAAGTAACAGATAGTGCATCCAGTTTGCCTGTCGAAGCGAAGCGTAGGTATGGAATCCAGCATCAATACGACCAGGATTTACTTACAAAAGAATTTCATAAAGGCAGGAGAGATATTTTAAGAGCTTTACTGCCCTCAAATTCAGTCGCAGTTTTCTTTGCCAACCCTGTCAGGAACCGATCTTATGATATAAATTATGAATATCACCAAGATCCGAATTTCTATTATCTAACAGGGTTGAATGAGCCCCATTCATTGCTGCTGCTTTTTAAGGAAGTGCAAAACTTTGATAGTATCGAATCAAATGAATATATTTTTGTTCAGCCAAAGGATACTGCTCTCGTTCAATGGGGAGGAAGAATGTTGAGTAAGGTTGACCTGTCATACATCTCCGGAATTGATGTTTCAGCAATTTCCCTTAATCATGAATTTGCCGATCTTGAAATAGATTTTCCTTCGTTTGATAAGATTTTCTATTTACCAACATATAATGATATTAGGGATGACAAAACAGACAGGGGTGATCTGTTTAGCTTGATCAAGCACTTTAAATTAAAATTACAGACATCCATTCCTCCTGCTTTGAGTGAACATCCATCATCAGAATGGGAGGCAAATTCACATCAAACAGTAAATAATTTAGATACCAGGATGTTGAAAGAAATGATGTCTTCCCTTAGAGAGGTGAAACAAGATGAAGAGCTAATCCTTATACGCAAGGCAATTAATATTACATGTAAAGCACATATAGAATTAATGAAGATGCTTGAACCGGGTATGAAAGAATACCAAGCAGAAGCAATAGTTGAATATGTTTTTAAAAACAATGGCGCTGAACACCCCGGCTTCCCTTCTATCTTGGGAGGTGGCGAGAATACCTGCGTTTTACACTATACGTCAAACAGGAAAAAATTATTTGAAAATGAGTTGTTGATTATTGATATTGGAGCTGAATACCATGGCTATACTGGCGATATAACACGTACATTACCCGTAAATGGCAAGTTTACCCAGGAGCAAAAAACAATTTACAACATTGTTTTGGAAGCACAAACTGCTGCTATCCGTACCTGTAAAGTTGGCAATAGGTTCTGGACGCCCAACGAAACCGCTATCAGTGTGGTTAAAAAAAAGCTGCTCCAGGCAGGTATCATTAAAAATGAAAACGAATACCATAAATACCTTATGCACGGCACTTCGCATTATGTCGGATTAGATGTTCACGATGCAGGGTTGTATGGTAACCTGAAACCCGGAAATGTCATCACTGTTGAGCCGGGAATATACATTCCGGAAGGATCAGACTGCGACCCCAAATGGTGGAATATTGGTATTAGAATTGAAGATGATATTTTGATTACCAATACCGGGCCTGAAATATTTTCTGACTGCGTACCTAAAAGCATTGAGGAAATAGAAAAACTGATGCAAGATGAAGGAAATAAGGTTATTGGGGAAAAAGGTAATTGAAAAATAAGAATAATACAAAAACATAACTTCGCAAATTAATTAAAAAAATTATATAGAATTGAGTTAAGTATAAATAAGATAATGTTGCTGGGTACTGGGTTCTGGGTGGTATATACTGGTTTCAGAGTTTGAGTATATAACCAACAACCCGTTCGGCTGAGCTCACGACGAAGCCAGAACCAAGAGCCCAGAGCCCAGAAACTGATCCGCCAGCTGGCGGATGTAAAAACCGCAAAATACAGGTATATCAAGTTAAAATATTGAAATTCCGATACAACAAAACACCCATCTGTGAAAATAACTATTCGTTTAATTTGTATCATTAGTATCATTAGTATATTGGCATCATCAAAATGCAAGAAAGAAGAAGAGGTATGCATTGATGAGAGTAAAATAGACCAGAGTATTAATTGTCCTATTAATTGTTTTGGAGTAATGGTTTGCGGTTGTGATGGCAATACTTATTGCAACAGTTGCGAAGCCGAAAAAAGAGGTATCGTTTCACATATCGATGGGCCTTGTTAACTTACTTTTTAAATGAAAAATTATCAACCCCCGAAGGAGCTGCATCCGGAGTTTATTACTACAGAATCGAAAGAACAAGAATCAATAACCGATCACAATACACCCCCCGAAACCAAACCTGTTCAACAGGTTAAATTAATCAAAGCAACTGAAAACCGGTTGGATAATGGAATTCCGATCTATGTGATAGATGCAGGAACACAGGATGTTGTAAAAATAGAATTTATCTTCCCTGCCGGGGTGTGGTACCCGCATTCACCGCTCATTGCCTCAACTGCCAATGCAATGCTCAATGAAGGTACTGCAAAATATACCGCTGACCAGATTGCCGAAAAAATTGATAATTACGGTGCTTTCCTGGAAATGAATACCGAAAATGATTTTGCATATATCTCAATCTACACCCTCAATAAGCACTTGAAAAATATCCTGCCGGTGTTTGAAGATATGCTCAAAAACTCAATTTTCCCCAAAAGAGAATTTAAAACACTTGTACAGAATAAAAAACAAAGATTCATTGTCAACAATGAAAAGGTGGGTTTTATTGCCCAAAATAAGTTCAATGAGATACTGTTCGGCAATAATCATCCTTATGGCTACAATGTAACAATAAATGATTTTGACAAGTTAAAGCACAAGGAAGTGATGCTATTTTATGAGAAGTATTACAAAAGGGAATGCAAGATCATCGCTGCCGGTAAAATCCGCTACAATTTGATCAGCTTGCTCAACAAGCATTTTGGTGTTTGTGATTGGTCCAAAAACCTGTCGCGGGCTGAAGCGGGCAAGGGTTTGGAGCGTAAGGTTTCCCTCCCCTTTGGGGGGGGGGGGGCTACTTTCATAGGAAAAAAAGATGCCTTGCAATCGGCAATTAGAATAGGTAAAACACTTTTTAATAAAAAACATCCCGATTATATGGGAATGCAGGTGCTAAATACCGTGTTAGGAGGATATTTCGGCTCACGCCTGATGACAAATATTAGAGAAGATAAAGGTTATACTTATGGGATCTATTCTACAATCGTATCTCTGCAAAATGCAGGATACTTCTTCATCTCTACCGAGGCAGGGATTGATGTCTGCAATATGGCGGTTGATGAAATATATCGTGAAATTAAACATCTGAGAAATGAGCTTATTCCCGGTGATGAATTGCAATTGGTTAAAAACTATATGCTCGGAGCATTTCTTAGGAGTATTGATGGCCCGTTTGCTCTATCCGATAAATTTAAAGGAATTATGGAATATGGGCTTGATTACAATTATTATTCAAAGTTAATTAAAACTATAAAAGACATTACTCCCGTTAAATTAAACGAGTTGGCAAATAAATATCTTCAGCAAGATGATATGTGTGAGATTGTGGTTGGAAGTAAGGGAGTGTCCAAAAAATAGGTATAAATATATCAGGTTTTGAAAACCTGACATATTTTGTTTTGTTTATACACCTAAGCATATAGCCCTCCCCGAAAATGTTGAAGCGAAGCGGAAATCCCGACATTTTGTCGAAACCTCGTCTCTACGTACCACATATTCCTGCACAAAAATCTTATTTTATAGACAAACACTAATATACTCATGCTAAATCACCATCTCCTTTTCTACATAACTCTTGTGTATAATATTTCTTTATCTGCATCGTTTATATATGTTTAATAACCTATTTTTGTTTTTATGAGATATCTTTTAACATTTATTATATTATTAATTTTTCATTTTTCCCCGATACAGTCATTCTTCCTTACGGGGCAGGCATTTTTCATTTTTAATTCTCAAGCCCAGTCCCCCTCACTGCGCTGTCTGTCGGTTGATTTAAATGGTGATGTTCAATTAACATGGATGCCTCCCTCCGATACATGCGGCTCGTTCAACAGTTATGATATTTATTATTCTACAAGCATATCAGGCACTTACACCCTGGTTGGCAGCGTAACAAATTTCGGACAAACAACATATACGCACGATAGTACAGGCGCTGATGCAAGTTCGGTTTACTACTATGTTCAAAGTAATTCGGGCTGTCCATCTAATATTTCCGATACATTGCAAACAATTTTCCTGACAGTTACCAACACAGTAATTGGGACTGCTAATCTATCGTGGAATTCTTTACATACACCAAGTATACCTTCCTCTTCAGGTTTGTATGTCATTTACCGTGAGGACACTTCAGGCAGCCGGCTGTTGATTGATTCCCTGTTTCAAATATTTTCTTATTCAGATACGATTACTGTTTGTAAAGATTCTATTATCAGCTTTCAGATAGAAATACAAGATTCTTCCGGTTGTATCTCCGCCTCTTCCATCGCATATCTGGAATCTGATGACAAACAACCTGGGGTCGTTATCATAGACACGATAAGTGTTGATGCTTCCGGTTTGGCGACAATTAGCTGGACACCAAGCTCATCTTATGATGTTGTGGGTTATATTATTTATTCTTCCACTGGACAAGGAACCGGGGATTCAATTGATTTTGTGTCGGGAATGAATAATACATATTACGTTGATCTCAACTCTAACCCGGGTGCTCTGTCTGAACCATATAGTATTGCTGCTATTGATAGCTGTGGTAACAGGGGAATTATAGGAGTTGAACACAATACGATTTTTTTGACAAATGTTCTTAATACATGCACCAGAGAGTGTACGCTCTCATGGAATAAATATATCAACTGGCCTTCAGGCGTATCAGACTATTATATTTATGTAAGCGAAAACGGAGGGCTATTTTTCTTATTGGGAACTGCTGATTCTACTCAATATACACAAACAGGTCTAATTGAAACCATATCATATTGTTATGTGGTCAGGGCAGTTGACAACAGCGGTCAGAAAACATCAACCTCTAACATCTTATGCGGGTTTACTGATACCATTTCAAATGTAGAAATATCATTTGAACTAACGGTTCAGGCAACCTATTCTGTAACAAACTCGCTGTCGCTGCAATGGGATGAAAATGTTGCCTGGCTCGGCCTGGCAGATTCTTTTGACATTTATAGAAATATAAATAATGGAATATTTGACCCAATACCAATAGCACGCCTTCCTTTCAGTACCACCTCCTATACAGATGATGTTTTCTCTTTTAGAGATGAAACAGGCGATTTTTGTTATTTCATTGTCTCGGTTAAAACTACCAACGACATATACGGCTGTGTCGATACAAGCAATATCGCCTGCGCCTCTCAAATCCCGAAATTTATTGTTCCCAATGCTTTTACTCCTAACGGGGACAATATAAATGATGTATTTCCTATTATTAGGGATAATGAAGAAAAATTTGCAAAAATTTTTATAGATGTAACCGATTACTTATTTATTATATACAACAGATGGGGACAAAAGATTTTTGAGACCAATAACCCAGATCAGGGCTGGGATGGTCTGTTTAATGGGTTTCCCATTCAAAATGATGCTTACGTATATTATTTTAAATTTTCAATTAAGAATGGTATTCCAATTGAAAAAACCGGGACTATTACACTTCTTCGTTGATAGGTGGATTGTGGAATTATTGGATTACAGGATTGATGGATTACTGGATTGGTGGATTACTGGATTGGTGGATTCTCACAATACACTAATTTTCCAATACTCCAATTTTTCTTAATAGAAGTTCTTAAAAACAACATTCTTCCAATTTTTAGTATTTTTGCAAGGATTTAAGAACATAACTTTGTAACTTGATTAAAAAAAAGAAATCATATAGAATTAAGTTAAGTATAAATAAGTTAATGTAACTGGGTACTGGCCTTCGCCTGCCAAAGCAGGCTATGGCCTGCGAAGGCTGGTTACTGGGTACTGGGTGGTATGTACTGGTTACGAAGTTTGAGTAACCAACAACCCAGAACCAAGAACCCAGAGCCCAGAACCTGATTATTAAATATAAAAACCACAAAATACAGGTAAATCAGGTTAAAATAATAAAATGGAGCGAAGCGGAATTCACGAACACCTTTAAAAACGAACAATATAGTGAGTAAATTCCGATACAATTAAATAACTATAACAAATGCTAGGCAAATTTTCTATAACAGGTCTTACTTTTGATGATGTTCTATTGGTACCTGCCTATTCAGAGGTGCTGCCCACGGAAAAAGACATTGACATCTCTACTAAATTCACAAGAGATATTAAGTTAAATATTCCTGTTTCATCTGCTGCTATGGATACCGTTACCGAGTCGGCTCTGGCTATTGCCATAGCCCAGGAGGGTGGGATAGGTGTGCTTCATAAAAATATGAGCATACAGCAGCAAGCCGATGAAGTGAAAAAAGTAAAACGCTCTGAAAACGGAATGATCTTAGACCCTATTACACTTTCATCAAATGCAAAAATTGGAGATGCCGTTCGAATCATGCAGCTAGAGAAAATTGGAGGTATCCCCATAACTAATGACTCAAATAAATTGGTAGGTATTTTAACGAGCAGGGATCTGAGATTTGAAAAAGACATGAACCGCCCGGTTTTTGAGGTTATGACCAAGGAAAATCTGATTACTACTACAGAAGTGGTAAATCTGGAAAAAGCAGAGGATATACTCCAGAAATATAAAATTAAGAAATTACCTGTTATTGATAATAAAAACCAGTTGGTTGGATTAATTACTTTTAAAGATATTCTCAAGGTAAGGGTTAGCCCCAATGCCAGTAAAGATAAACATGGGCGTTTAAGGGTTGCCGGGGCTGTTGGAGTTACCTCAGATGTGCTTGACAGAGTTGATATGCTCGTAAAAACAAGTGTTGATGCTATAGTTATTGATACAGCCCACGCTCATTCCAAACGGGTGATTGAAACACTGAAAAAAATTAAAAAGAAACATCCCGGTCTGCAGGTGGTTGTTGGTAATATAGCCACAGCAGAAGCAGCTATTGCCCTGGCAGGCGCTGGTGCCGATGCCGTGAAAGCAGGTATTGGACCCGGCTCAATTTGCACTACCAGAGTTATTGCCGGTGTTGGCGTTCCTCAGTTTACTGCAATCTATAATGTTGCTAATGCACTCAAGGGAACTGATATACCGGTTATTGCCGATGGAGGTATCAGATATACCGGTGATATTGTGAAAGCACTGGCAATAGGGGCAAATGTGGTGATGACCGGATCTTTATTTGCCGGTGTGGAAGAATCCCCTGGCGAAACAATCATCTTCGAAGGCAGAAAATTCAAGGAATACAGGGGAATGGGCTCTATTGAAGCTATGCAGGATGGCTCTAAAGACAGGTATTTCCAGGATATGGAAGAAGATAATAGAAAGCTGGTCCCCGAAGGAATTTCAGGAAGGATACCCTATAAAGGCAAGCTGTCTGAAGTAATGCACCAGATTACCGGGGGCTTGAGAGCAGGTATGGGTTATTGCGGTGCCGCAAATATTAATCAGCTCAGGAAAGCAAAATTTATTCGAACAACCCATGCCGGTGTTATAGAAAGCCATGTGCACGATGTGGCAATTACCCGTGAAGCGCCCAATTATAGTCGTTGAAAGTTGTTTGTGTTAACCATAGACAAAAGTATTAAATTTAACCGCAGAGGGGCACAGAGGGATTCGCAGAGTTACGCAGGGAAAAAGAAATATTTATATTATTCTGCAAGAATCATCATTTTTTCAACAGCTATCAATTCATTGCCTGATACTAAATTCACAAAGAACATGCCTGTACCGGTTTCATCAGCGGTAATGTTTAATCTCTTTCTGCCTTTTTTGAGAGTGTAAGTGTTAATTTTCCTGCCAGTTATATCATATACCCTTAATTCATAATTCATATTTCGCTTTTCGTAATTCGTAATTTCTATTGTTGCCAAACCGCTGAATGGATTAGGATAAACCTGCAATCCGATACCCGCAACCTGCAACTTACGGATGACGGCAGGAGGTGGGATATAAACCGTATCTGTATAAATCCCGGTATCCCCGCAGGCAGCAGCTATGGCGGTTACAATATAAGCGCCGGTATCAGGATACGTATGTGTGAGGGAAGTTACTGTATCAGGAACTATTTGCGTTGAATTGGGTGCTGTGATGCTGTCCCCGTCTCCAAAGAAAAAAGTTACATTATCTGCATAATGTGTTTTATTGATAAAAGTTACAATAAAATTACCGGAATCTGTAATACTATAAGCAAAATTTGGCTGGGGCGGATTATCAAATCCCAGGCAGTTGGTTTTTACCACCCACATGTCCTGGTAGCCATTACTGCATGTATCACCTACTTTAAATCCTGCCATTATGTAGCCGCCATCATCGGTTGGCTTCACATCTCTTCCATAATCAATACTATAGCCATTTGGACAATAGCTCAACTCCCTGTACCACAAGCTATCCCCGTTTGGAGCAACTTTAAGAAGCGCCCCCTCTGTGCTTGTTATTGATAGCCCGCTTAAATTTGCCTGCCCCGTTGCAATAAAGCTGCCATCCGGCAACTCACGCACAGAAACAAGTGAATTATAAGGCAGGACGGTACCGTAACCCCTGCTCCATTTCCTGCTGCCATTGCTATCAAGTTTTATCATATATAACTGACTCCAGTCATAAAATGATTGATAATAATAGACACTGTCACCAGTAACAATATACCCTCCATCTGAAGTGCTTGCAACAACTAACGGATTTTCAGCATATGGTCCACCAAATATCTTGGACCATTGCATATTACCTGAACTATCTGTTTTAATTACATAACCGTTATCATTCCCTGCAGTACTTGCCCCTAATATATACCCCCCGTCAAAACATGTATCAACAGATACGGCTGAAAACCCGTTGTACGATTGTCTCCATTCCTCATCACCTAAACTATCTGTTTTAATTAATAATGTTTTATTACTTGTTGCATCCGAGTATCCTGCAAGCACAAAACCACCATCTCTTGACTGGGCACAACTGTATGCAACTTCTAAGTTCACAGTATCTTGAAAAATTTTTGTCCAGAGAGTGTCGCCATTTGAATCAAACCGCCATAGCATTACATCACTATCTCCATCGGGATAACTAATAGATCCCCCTAAAGTAAAACCACCAGAGGAAACATGTCTAAATGACCCACTAACACCTGCAAAAAGGGAATTTCCCGGTGAATTGTATTCCTTTAACCATATTTCATTACCAAGAGTATCAATAAATAATATGCCAATTGCATTATTTCCAAAGGAATCATCTACCACTCCTACTACAAAATAGCCAGAATCTAAAGCAATAACATTAAATGCGCCTTCCAAACCTCCATTATGATCATAAATTTTATTGAAGTAACTGTTTTGAGCATAAACCCAATGGCAAATACTTATAACCAGAAGAAAACAAACCAACTTCTTGCCTGTAATAAAGCGGGCTTTCACTTTGTTCAACATAATACGCCCCCCCTTAATTAATAATTACTAATTTTCTTTTCTCAACCAACCGGTCGTTGTATTTCAGGGCAAAGAAGTAAATTCCATCACCAGGAAGATCTTTATTCAATACTGTTACAATGTTATAATGCTGTGCAAGAGGATACTTCTTTATTTCAATACCTAAAAGGTTATAAATAATTATTCCGGCATCTTTCGCATCTTCCGGCACATAAGCTTCGATTGAAGTATAGTTGATAAAAGGATTTGGGAAGCATCTTAATTTATGATTTTCATCCAGCCATGAAAATACCTGTTCTTGTTCAATATCTTCAAACGAATATTCCATTTTGTTTTGCTGCTGCACCGGAAATTCAATCCTCACATGATAACTATCGCCAAACACCATTGTTAATAACGCCCGTGCATTGAAGTGTGTTTTATGTGTTGTGTCATCAGCAATAGCGCGAACCAGCATCTCTTTTACAGGATCGGTTTGCATAATATAGACCTTTTCCTGGGTTTGCTCCATTTCAATGATCAAAGACATCAGCTTGCAGTAATTGTCAAGCACTCCATCCGGATGTAGCGTATCTATCAACTGTTGTGCTTTGTCATATTCTTTTTGCTTTATATAACCGGCAACAGCTTTTTCCTCTGCCTCATACGTTTCTTCTCCTTTCAGTATTGCTATAACGCTGTCATAGGAAGCAGTGATGGTAAGTGTTGTGTCGTATAAATAAAGGCGTATCAGCTCATCAGTTGCAAATGACTTCATGCTCTCAAGATAGGCGATGTCAAGCATCAATTCATCCCGTGCGGAAACGCCTGTCTGGGCTGCATTTACCTGGTTCATCACACCGTTGGGCAATCCCGGTTTACGTTTATCAACCGCCTTCATCACCGAAGGTGTCAACGGTGAGTTAGGTATGAGTATATCTTTTAATATGCCGGGTGGTAATGGGGTAGCTTTTTTATCTATTGCACCGATCAGGACTTCATCCGACAAATAGGGAGAAGCTGCCAAAAAAGCATTTTTTACCTGGCCCGGCGGCATATCCTGAAATATCATATCCAGTAATGCTTTTTTATCTCCCCCGTCAATCAACTGTTTCAATCCGGCTATCTCATTATCATAATTACTAATGTTCTGTTTAACAACGCTTCTTTTGCCTCCTCCTTTAAATCCGATAAATTCATGTGGGCAGGAGCAGGTTTCGCAATCACCTGGAATAAAAAAAACACTACAATCACTTGGCATTACCTGGGTCCCAAAAACATTAGGTGCTGTTGTATTATTAGTAAAGCAAACAGGGGTAGTGATGTAGTCCGAATGATGATCATATAAAATTCCCTGGTTGCTCCAGGTAGGTTCACCCTTGTTAAGATAGTAATCACTTGGAGGAAACGGACAGGTATGGGTAAAGGTGTTGCCTGCTGGGGATTGAGAATTCGAGCCATCACAGAAACCTTGTTCTCTTGATATCTCACCATCAATTACATAAATATGATATTGATTGTTGTTAAGCTCATTACAACGTATCTGAAGCCCTTTAAACTGTACGCTAACATCATCGTTTAACTCAAGCGCCTCGCAGCCAACAGCAAGGTTGCTGAAGGTATTATTATAAATAACATTATCATCAGTACCGGATTCACGGATAATAGCGCCTATGTTAGGATGTTGGTATGAAGCGAAAAAGTTGTTGTCCTGTACCTTGTACCCGGAGCATCCCTGGAGGTAAAGGCCTGTGGAATTAACAATCGTATTATTGTAGGAAGTTCCCACATCAAATTGGTTGGAGGTTACAACGGAGAATTCATGCCCGCTTAAAAAAGCTCCGTACATGTTATTGCTGAATTCATTACCGTCAATGATAACAGCATCAAAAGCGCTGCTTGTTATGGAGCGGATCCCCCGCAGCAGCCCGGTAAAAGTATTGGGCTGCAATTCGTGGCAAGGATAGATTATGGGTGGCGGATCGGTACATAATGGCAATACCCTGAAGCTGGAATTTAAACCATATATTCCATTTCCCCTGGCTTCTACCGGGAAAATGTTATAAGCGGCATTTTTAAAAGTATTGCCATGGAAGTTTATGCCGTCTACACTATTTAAGACTACAAATGACCTCATATTATAATAACCCTGTTCATTTGGGTCATTCAATTGTCCTGTTGTAATAAAGGTGCAATTTCTGAAAAAGCTTATATTATTAATTAAAACAAACGGAGGAACTGGCAAGGTATTATCATAATCCCATAAAAGAACCGCATTACCGTTATTCCTGAACGTGCTGTTTGTTGCCTTTATTATCCCGCCATTGTAACCGTAATTATATCCAGGTCGTTTTGCCTGTGCAGCAATGCGGGCATTTTCAATGAGGGAGTTGTTTTGTACAATTAAACACCCTTGTTTGGTATTGGCGCCAAGCTGGGATTGATAATCATACCCCCATACCTGGATGCCGTTCCACATATATACATCCTCACAGCAATTAAATGTAGTAAAAATGGTATTGTCAAGGGTTAGTTTGGAACCACTGAACGAGGAAGTGCCTTTCTCCAGGATAACAACAGCACCGGGCCCGAACCTGAAGGTCATGTTCTTAATGGTTATGTTTACACCCGGGTTAAAAATAAGTTGGTCTTCAATAAGAACCTCGCCCGTAACGCTGCCGAAAGGATTACTCCCGGCACCTGGCTCCCATGTTTCAGGAGTAGTGGTAGTAACAATATATGATGTTTCTGTTACTGGCGGATTTGGTGATATGGTAATATTATCTGTACCCCAGCAGCCGTCTGCATCAAAAACGGTTACTGTGTATTCACCCATTCCGGCAGTGATCGTTTGTGTTGTTTCAAGGGTAGACCACAGGTAACTGTCATAAACTCCGGCATCAAGGGTTACTGTTTCCCAGTGGCAAAACGTAGTGCACGCGGTAGTAATGGTTGGTGTAATAGACGTACAAGGAGTAGAACAGATATCATCGGGTGTTACATTTAATGTTGTTACGGATAAATCCGTATAATCCGCATAGATTGTGAATGGAGATGTGGTATTAATATAAAATTCATCAAAATACAAATAATAATCATCAGTAACATCAAATACATTAAAATCCGGTGTATATTCAAAACAGTCTTCAGTAGGATTGGCAGTTACCTGTCCTAATGGATTTGTTTTAACAATATAAAGTTGTGGCGGATAATCTTCTGTATATCCAGAAAATATGTAGCCCCCGTCATTATTTTGGAGTACCGTCAATGCTAACTGGTTTGTTAAATTACCATATCCTTTAGCCCATTCCATATTACCTTGTATATCAGTTTTAATCAAGCATGCATCCTCTGCTTGTTGAGATAAAGAATTTCTATATATAGTAGCTGAAATAATAAAGCCATTATCTGATGTTTGTTGTATAAAAAAACCCTTATCGCGATCATTATTGTTAGGTCCGCTATATATCTTTGCCCATAATTGAGTGCCATTTATATCTGTTTTTACTATAGCTAATTTTGAATTTAGATAACCAGAAAAGGTACTACTTCCGACTAATATATATCCATCATCTTTTATTCCATCATTATCATCATCCGTCTGTTGTACATTTAAAGCCCATTCACATTGCCCCCCTATTGTACTCCCATATTGTTTTGACCACTCTACATTTAATTGTGGGTCCGTTTTTATTAAAAACATTTGATCATCAATATAATTGGAACTATATTCCCACCCTGTAACAATATAACCCCCATCAGCAGTAACTAATACAGAAGTTGAACTAACATCATACCCATAATCTCCATATATTTTATAGTTAGTTGGTTGTCCGGTTTCATTAAGTTTTATTAATATGATGTCACCAAATCCAAATATAGTAGAATTATCATCACCAGTTGTACCTAAAACAATGTATCCTCCATCAGGTGTTTGTTTTATAGATGTACCATAATCGGAAATATTTTCACTATACGTGCGTGTCCATTGTAAAGTTCCATTGTCGTCAGTTTTAAAAATTAATATATTTCTCATATCATTTGGTTGTGTTAAAAAGCCATGTGTAATACCTACTACAACAAATCCCCCATCTGCTGTTTGTTCCACAAAATTACCCCAATCAGTACTTGAACTTGCATAGGATTTGGCCCACATAACATCACCTTGAGAATCAAGACGTAATAAAAAGGCATGGACATAACCAGCGCCTACATCTAATCCACCAGTAATTATATAACCCCCATCGGAAGTTGTTTGTATACATGTTAAATTTAATGGATAACTGTCATAATTAAAATATTGTAAATTAAGGTTATTGTATTTTTTTTGAAACATGAACTGGTTTTGTGCTATAAGGTAGGTTGTGCCAAATAACATTATTGAGAACATCAAAAAGCAACTGAGCCAATTAAACTTTAATGAATATTTCCGGGTTTTTGCATTTTCAGTTTTGCAGCATACGGGATTTGAGCTGATGCTCTCTTTCACTTTTATTTCTGGGTGGGGCGGGTGGATCAATATAATAATTATGTATAATTTTTAATTAAAATAAATTTTATTAAT
>JBDRNO010000168.1:0-2407 GCA_043811005.1 Bacteroidota bacterium
GGCGTTAATTACTTCAATTTTCCTGTTGGTTTCATTTAAAAATGTCATGTTTTCATTAACCTTTGAGTCAGCATTGGTTATTAAGTTAATAGTGCTGTCTTGTTTTGCATTCTGGTCAGTTAATACCATATTCATCTCCAGCAATTCCCCATTTAATTTTGCATAATTGCTTTTTATCTTGAAAAGAGTGGATTGAATTTGCTCAATACTTTTTTTGTTTTCCAAAGAATTGTCTTGACCAAAACCAGCCAGAGAGAAGGATAAGAGTACGAAGAAACTTAATAGTGTTTTCATGTTTAATAGTTTTTAGGGTGGGTACATATAAAAAAAATCAAAAGTTTGTTAGAGTGAAAGCCTCTGAAAATCAACAGGAAATATACGAAAATATATTTGAAAAGTCAAGTTTTTCCGATAAGAATTTTAGACAGACCTACTGCCTCAAAACGACAATTTTTTTGATGAAAAGTATAAAAAATACAATTTCATCAAACAATCAAATGTGTTTGGTCTAGCTTTATAAGCAATTAGCAACAAATGAAATAATTCATAAAATCCGGATTTTGGAAATGAGCAAGCCTCATATATTTCAGAAACTATCTTTCTATTGCCAAGAATAATATATATTTGCATTATGGTTCATCCGGAAACAATAAACATATTAGCTTACAGCTTTATTACAGCTTTTTGTATTACTTTCTTTACCATTCCAACCATTATTTCAGTTGCAAATGCCAAGCATCTTTTTGATGTACCCGGAGCAAGAAATTCTCATACAAAAGCAATTCCTACACTTGGTGGTATTGCTATTATTGCCTCAATGATTTTTGCAATTACATTCTGGACAAGTTTTAGCGAATGTTTGCACTTGCAGTACCTTATTGCTGCAATGACTGTTATTGCAGCAATTGGAATAAAAGATGATATTATTGGTCTAAGTGCTTTTAAAAAGGCTGTTGGACAGGTAATTGCCGCTATGATTATTGTAATATGGGGAGATATTCGCATTTCAGGTATGTTTGGAATATTTGGAATAGGGGAGGTGCCTTATATTGTTTCTGTTTTGTTTTCCATTTTTACAATTCTGGTAATTATTAATTCATGGAATCTTGTTGATGGTATTAACGGACTTGCTGGTAGTTTGGGGGTTATTTCTGCCTTAACTTTCGGCACCTGGTTTTTTATGGTTAGGGATTATCAGCATGCAATAATTGCTTATTCATTAGTAGGTGCTTTACTAGCCTTTCTTCGTTATAATGTTTCGCCGGCCAAAATTTTTATGGGAGACACCGGATCTTTGTTTCTTGGGTTAATGATGGCCGTTTTTGCAATTGAATTTATTGAATTAAATGGAAACGGTTATACAGGAAGTATTAATATTCACTCATCAGAGTTCAGAATTATGGCTGCTCCTATTGTTGCCATTGGTATATTTTTTATTCCTCTATTTGATTTGCTAAGGGTGTTTTCTTTCAGAATCCTTAGAGGCAGATCTCCTTTTAAACCTGATAGGACGCACATGCATCATATTCTTTTGAAATTGGGGCTCTCTCATATGCAAACTACTGCTGTGCTTTCTATTACTGCTGTGGCATTGATTCTAATTACTTTTCTGTTTAAAAGTAACGGCACTTATGTTACAGGCGGAGTTCTATTGGCAGTTTCGGCCGCTCTATCGTATATTCCTTATTCGATAATAAAGAAAAGAAATAAAAAACAATCCGGATAATGTACTATCTAACAATTATCTTGCTGATTATTACTTTTTCAGGCTTTTCTCAAAGTCATTCTAATTTGAATCATTTTAGCAACAGGGAATTAAATCGCGAAATAAATTATTCTGGAAAACTTATTCATACAGGAATCCAACCTTTTGATATTGATTACATTAGTCTTCAATTAGATTCTGATTCTCTTCCTCGGGAAAATCCTTATATTAACAACAAAGAAAAGGCATGGCTTCCAAGAAAATTTTTTAAAGAAAATCTTTTTGTTGTTGATGAGCCTGGGTTTAAATTGGCTTCAAGTTTTTTGTATAAATTTGAAAAAGGAAAGGATGAGTTTTCTGATAGGGATTTGAGTTTTAACACCCGTGGAGTTTTTGTTGAAGGTGAAATTGGAAGCAAAACCTATTTTTTCTCAAGTTTTTTCGAGAATCAGTCTTTCTTTAACGACTATATTTACGATTATGTAAGGAAAAATACTGTCGCTCCTGGTTTTGGAAGAGTAAGAAGTATTGAAAATGGAGGGTTCGATTATTCAAGTGCTTCGGGCTTTGTTTCTTTTCAGGCTTTACCTTTTCTAAACTTTCAGGTGGGCAATGGAAAACATTTTATTGGCGAAGGTTATCGTTCGTTATTACTGTCTGATGTAGCATTCTTCTACCCATTTTTTAAGATTACTTATACAA
>JBDRNO010000169.1:0-56710 GCA_043811005.1 Bacteroidota bacterium
GGTAATTACATTTACAAATCTATCCTCAGGCGCTGTCAGTTATGAATGGGATTTTGGCGATACAACAGACGAATATACATGTTATGATACTACATACAGTTATAATTATACAGGGATTTATCCTGTGATGTTGATCGCTTATAGTAGTTTTGGTTGTCCGGATACTGCAATAAAAATTGTTTTTATCGAGCAGGATTATGCTTTATTTACTCCAAGCGCTTTTACTCCCAATAAAGATGGTATAAATGATTATTTCCTGCCACAAGGCATAGGTATTGATGGGGATGGCTTTGAAATGTATATTTATGACAGGTGGGGTGATCTGATCTATGAAACTGAAGGGATCTTTGGTGATTATGATCCGATGGCTGAGATCATAGGTTGGGATGGATGTGCAAATGATGGACAAGAAAAAGCTCAGCAAGATGTTTATGTGTGGGTAGTATTTACGGAAGATAAAAACGGAGATATGCACCAATATATCGGGCATGTTACATTGATACGCTAAATTTCCACACCAAATTAGTGTCTTACGAGTTAAATTTTTGCCTTCCTATAGTCATCGGGATAGGTAAATTTTTTTTTACATCTAAAATATTTCTTCTTGTTGGAACGTAGAGACGAGACCCGGTCTCGTCTTTACATTCCCGCAAAATTATTATTGGATATTTCCAATTTTAATTCCTTATTATTAGAAATAGAAAGTAAAATTAACCTGGCTGGAAGCCCTAACATAAATTACAACGCATGAATAAATATCATTCCACATTCACATTGCAAATTGCAGCAATTACCTTGATTTTATCAGGTATGCTTACTTCATGTAATAATTCTGACAGTTTGATATATCTAAAATATGCAGGATATGCTCAAGGGACTACTTTCAATATAAAATACATTAAAAAGGATGCCACTAGCTACCAGTCTGAAATTGATTCCATTTTAGAAAGTATAGATAATTCAATATCAATCTATAATTCAAAATCAATTATTTTCCTGGCAAATAGTGGAGATACCAGCATTGTGCTGGATGATTATTTTATTGATGTTTTCCAAAGATCCATAGAGGTAGCAGAACGAACTGATGGCGCTTTTGACCCTACCGTTGCCCCTTTGGTAAATGCTTGGGGATTTGGGTATAAAGAAGATAATACAAAACCTGACAGTGTGACGATTGACAGTATTTTGAAATTTGTCAATTATAAATTTGTAAGGTTAAAAAATAAAAAGTTAATTAAAACTTCTCCTATCCATCCCCCACCTTCGCTCGGGGCTGACCTGGAGAGTGGAGTAGGAGGTGAGGTAACTCTCGATTTCAATGCCATTGCCCAGGGCTATACGGTTGATATTATTTCAGGGTTTTTTGAGAAGATGGGTGTTGAGAATTATATGGTTGAACTTGGTGGTGAGATAAGATCAAAGGGCAGAAATCAAAATAGTGAATGGTGGAGGATAGGTATTGATAAGCCCATAGAAAACCTGGAAGAAAGAGAGATACATGCTGTTATAGAATTAAAAGACAAATCGCTTGCAACATCGGGTAACTACAGGAAATTTTATGAAAAAAACGGCATAAAATATTCTCATACTATTGATCCCAAAACAGGTTATCCTGTCAGGCATTCATTGTTGAGCGCCACTATCATTGCTAATGACTGTATGACCGCTGATGCTTATGCTACCGCTTTTATGGTAATGGGAATAACTAAAGCAAAAGAGTTCTTAATTGAAAACCCGGACCTTAATTTAGAAGTGTATTTTATTTATTCAGGTGAAAATGGTGAATGGAAAGTATATTATAGTAAGGGTTTTGAGGGGATAATTAAAGAACTGTAGTTATTGTTCGGGTATAAAGGGAAAAATAATTGAATAATGAAATCTGTGGTTACATTTATATCCGAACAGTAACTAACATGTCCGTCAGCTGACGGATGGAAGTCTAAGAGCTTGGTAGGATTACCGGAAATTCCACAGTAGAGATCGGAATATGTTTTTTTTACATCGTCCATCAGGTTTCGATCCGCACATTCCACAAACGCCTCCTTCCTTCTGCGAAGAAGGATCATTGCTGCTGCATGTGCTGGCAAATTTACCACCTTTTTTAAGCAATATCTTAACTGCCAAACCCAAAAAAGCGAGAGATAGTAACAGGATTGATAAGAGTATGATTTTTGATAATGGAGACATTTTAGATAATGGAAATTTGAAATTTGTATTGGAAAATCGAAATTAGAAAATTGATATTGATTATGAGTTAAAGTGAAAATTTTACCATGTTTTATTTGAACTGTTATTTCCCATTTTTCTCAGTAAATAATTTGATGCAAATTAACAAAATTTCTATTCTCAATTTTCTAAAACTATTTTCCAATCTCAACTTTCCAACATCAAAACTTAGATCCCATCCCAAATTCCATATAGTCTGCTTTTGCCCAGTGTGTTTTTAATGCGAGGCAGATAAAAAGATGTTTCGATAATTGATATCTGTATGCAAAGCGATGGTAGAGAGAGCCGTCATTTTTTAGTTTGGTATATAAGTAGACCCCCATCTGGGTTATTGCCGTTAGCTTTCCGATAACCAGATCATGAGAGAAATGAATACCGGTTCTTATGAATTCGGATTTTTTTTCTGTAAAGGTGTTGGAAGTGTCGCTGTTGAATGTTTCTATATTAGATCCATCGTAAAACATGTATAAACCAATGCCGAACCTCCTTTTTCTGCCAACAGGTTTTGTGATATTTCCTGAAAGTGTATAGACAGGATATTTAGGTCCGCCGGGAGGATGGATTTCCTTAACACTAAATGCAGTAACCACGCTATATTCGATTTTTCCTCCTTTTTCGTGAAGGGAATCTTTTATAAAGTCACTTTGTTGAGCCAGGGAACCTATTTGATAAGAAGCGCCAATATTTACTGTTGGAATGTTAATTCCTAAGTTAGGTACTTTAAAAGCGCCATTTGAAAAATGTGTAAAACCTATTCCGGCAGTTAGTAATAAATTCCGGCTCACCTTCCATTTTGATTCTAACAAAATGTGCATAAGGATATTCAGATGTGAACCGATGGCATTATTCTTATAGTTAAATTCACGGTCAAAGGGTTTGTCAACAATACCGGCACCTGAACCGAACCTGTAATTGAACATGAATCTCCTGGCTATTATAATGGGAAAATTGATATAACCGAAAATTCCATTACCATTTCCAAACTGCTCTGGGTTTCCAAGATTGACGTGAATAAAAGAGAGACCAATAGTGGGATAATTATAAAGTTGCTGCCAGGATTCATTGCCGTAAGTTTGTTTACTAAGGTTAACTTCAAAACCAGGGACGTGGCCTTTCACAAGATGTGCCATGTTATCTCTATGGGCAATAATAAAACCGTAATGTGCTTTTGTGCCAATAACAAGATGGTTTTTATTAAATGATGTTCCGGTATCTTCTTGACTAAATAGGTATTCATGGCTCAATGTAAAGAAGACAATGAGGGAGATGATTTTTAAGAATTTTTGTGATATTAGATACATATCTTTGCAAAACAAGTAAAAAATCCATCCTGTTGGATATAGCAAATATTAACAAAATTTTATTATTTTTCAAATTTCATTACTTCGTATTACTATTTAAACGTATTGGAATTTAATATTTTGCCACGAATTACACTAATTTTCACGAAACCCGCATGATTCTTTAAACCACAAATAATGATAAAAAATAATAAAATTCATTCTGAATTAGTTATATACATTATAATCAAATGCGGGTTCACGCCTGCGTGCTGAAACGCACTATGGCGTGCAGGCACTAACACCCGATAAAATCAATTATGATAGTGAGTAATACCTTTCAGGAGATAGCTTATTTGCGGTTTTTTATAGTATGGGGAATATAAACAGCGTGGATGAAATTTTTGATAATAATATAATTCTTGCGTGTGATAGTGGTATTATTAAAGCTGATATGGATGGAAATGTTTTATTAACAAAATTCTACCCAAATCCTGTTAAAAGAATTGTCCAATCTTTTGATTCCAGTTATATTCTTATCACAGGATTGGAATTATTGAAAATAGATACATTATTTAATCTTATTGATAGCTTAGACCTATCAACAGATTTTACACTATTAAGCAACTTGCAAATTGATACATCAGGATATTGGGTCTTCAATACATCAAAAGCGGGTTATATTGATAATTCATTTCAACTTGTATCGTTGTTGAATTTTAGTAATATTAACGGCTTTTATCCTTCTAATTACGGATTGTCATATTCACAGATATTGCTTGGAGGCACTGCAATAAATTTAGGTAATCGTTGTATTGCATTAAAATCTTACGATAAGTCCGGAGCAACACAAAACTATTCTGCAAAAGGTATTCGCTTGAAAGAGGTCATAATATTTTTACAATATCAGCCGAAGATTTTGTTGATGGTATCTATATTTACTCTCTACTTTCAAATGAACAGGTTCTTAAGAAATATTCACCCGGTGAACCGAGAAACAATATTCCACATAGGAAAATGGCAGTGATAAAATAACATGTTTTATCCATGTTAGAAGAACACCTTATGATGAAAAAAACAAAAACTCCATCAATCTCCACCCTGAAACGATCTTCCACAGAAGCGGGTCAGGTATTTGAACGCCTGCTAAATATCATGGACGAATTGCGCAATAAATGCCCGTGGGATAAAAAGCAAACCATTGAAACGCTCAGGCATCTGACTATTGAAGAGACCTATGAATTGGGTGATGCCATCCTGGATAAGAATATGGAGAATATTAAAAAGGAATTGGGCGATCTGTTATTGCATATTGTCTTTTATTCAAAAATTGCATCTGAGACCAAAGACAGTCCTGCAGTTAAAAGCTCTGTGTTTGACGAAGGCCTCACCACAGGTTTTGATATAACGGATGTGATAAACGGGTTGTGCGAGAAATTAATTCACAGGCATCCCCATATTTTTGGCGATGTAAGAGCAGAAACGGCTGAAAAGGTAAAAAAAAATTGGGAAAAACTAAAAATGCTCGAAGGAGCATCTTCGGGAAAAGAAGGGAAAAGATCTATATTGGAGGGTGTTCCTGCATCCTTACCATCAATAGTTAAGGCATATCGCATACAGGAGAAAATGAGCTCAGCGGGATTTGACTGGGAAAAGAAGGAGCAGGTGTGGGAGAAAGTAATAGAAGAGCTGAATGAATTTAAAAAAGAAGTGGAAACTTATGCAGATATGAACAGGATGGAGTTCCAGAGCGTTGGCTCTCCCTCTCCGCCAGCTGGCGGAAGGGTTGGGGTGGGGCTGATGGAAGATGAATTCGGGGATTTGTTGTTTTGCCTTATCAATTATGCCCGTTTCATTGATGTAAACCCTGAAAATGCTTTGGAGAGAACAAATAAAAAGGTCATTAAACGGTTTCAGTATATGGAAGATGAAATTTCAAAGGCAGGCAAACAATTTGACGGAATGACGCTTGAAGAAATGGATGAACATTGGGATAAAGCGAAGGAAGGTGAATGACTATAAGCTCTTTGATTTTACATTTTTCATTTGCATTTTGACATTCGTTTCCCCCTCCTTAAAGGTGATTTTTTTTCCAAGCAATGTCTTGTGAAAAACTTAGTTCCTCATTCCTTCTTCTTCTTCTTAAAATCCCCATTTTTCCATGCCTCTATAAACTTAGCCCAGGCGATGGGATTCAGGAGATTGATAGGGGGAGATTGCCCTGAATGGAACCCTGCGTAATACAACTTACTGTTTTCTTGCTGCATGTAGTTTTTGAAGTTCATGCTCGCATCCATCCCGGTTGCTTCAAACTGTTCTTTCAATTCAGCCCTGGCTAGGTTCTTATTTGCTCTTTCCAGATCATCATCGGGAATGTCGAAATTCAGGAATGCCTGTTTAAATTGTTCTTTGGTGGGCCAGGGGTAAATTACGGTTTCTTTGAGCAGGATAGTGTCTTTAATTAGCATCTGTATTAGCGAATACCTGTTGGATGTTATACTGTCGGGAATGACAAATTCACCCTTTTTATAACCTACTGAAGAAAAGACAATTGTGTCTTTTTTTTGTGCTACGAAAGAGAAATATCCGAAATAGTCGCTCGTAGTTCCCCTGAATGAATTTTTAATGATGATATTTACGAATTGCACAGGCATCAGGTTATCACCGGATACAACAACACCTGAGAATTGTATTAGCTTTTTTTGCTGAGCATAGCAGTTTACCCCGTGAGATAATATTAATAATAAAAGTAATTTGTAAGTCAATGACACCACGGAGTGAAAACGGTTCAATCTGTGAACCAGGAAATATCTAACGTAGTGAATCACGCACAAAAAGAATATAAGAAGAGGAAGAAAAATTATCGTAAATCGTTTACTCACTATAATATACAGTCATTTATAGTCATTTGTTCCTTAGGAACGTTATATAGTAGTCATTTATTGTCATTAACAACTGAATGACGTGAGCCCCGTAATTCTGCGGGATAAACTCCGCGAACAAATGACTATTGAATGGCCATTGAAAGATAATTATAATTATTTTATAAAAGATTCCCGCTGAAATGGGCTTTCCTCAAGCCATGTCTTGAAAATTTATATCTTAACCGGATCTTTCACTTTTTCGTCAAGAAGGGCAAGATCAATCACATCTATCATGTACTTTATATAATGAAACTTAAGTCCTGACAAGTAAACTGGTTTGATCTCTTCAATATCTTTTTTGTTTTCTTCTGATAAAACGATATCAGTGATATTTGCACGTTTGGCTGCGAGTATTTTTTCTTTAATGCCGCCTACCGGCAATATTTTCCCCCTTAAGGTGATCTCACCTGTCATGGCTAAGTTCAACTTAACTTTTCTTTGTGTAAAAGCAGATGCTAATGCTGTAAACATGGTTATTCCTGCTGAGGGTCCGTCCTTGGGTGTTGCTCCTTCGGGAACATGGATGTGAATGTTCCATTTTTCAAATACTTCGGGATCAATTCCTAATTTATCACTGTGCGATCTTAAATACTCAAGGGCAATAGTAGCGGATTCTTTCATAACATCACCCAGGTTACCCGTAAGAGTTAACTTTCCCTTCCCCTTGCTCAAACTCACTTCAATAAACAATATATCACCACCTACATAAGTCCATGCCAATCCGGTAACTACTCCAGCCACGCTGTTATCCTGAAACGTATTTTTTGAAAGTGCAGGGCCTAAAATTTTAATAAGTTTTTCTGTTTTAAGTTTTGGATCATAATCCTCATCCATTGCAATTAACTTTGCTATATACCTGATCACCTTGGCGATCTTTTTCTCGAGATCCCTAACACCCGATTCTCTTGTGTAATCTTCAATTATCTTTTCCAATATATTTTTGTTGTAGTGTAATTGATTCTTTTTTAAGCCATGTGCTTTAAGCTGTTTCGGTATAAGGTGTCTTTTTGCAATTTCTATTTTTTCTTCAACTATATAACCCGATACATCAATTATTTCCATTCTATCCCTCAGAGCCGGTTGAACCGTGCTCAATGAATTACCGGTAGCTATAAACATCACTTTTGACAGATCATAATCCAATTCAACGTAATTATCATAGAAGGCAATGTTTTGCTCAGGATCGAGTACCTCTAATAAAGCGGATGAAGGGTCACCGCGAAAATCACTCCCTATCTTGTCCACTTCATCAAGAACAAAGACAGGGTTGGAAGATTTGGCTTTTTTAATATTTTGCAGAATCCTCCCCGGCATTGCACCGATATAGGTTTTCCTGTGCCCTCTTATCTCTGCCTCATCTCTTAAACCTCCTAATGACATTCTAACATATTTTCTTCCAAGCGCCCTTGCAATGGATTTGCCAAGGGAGGTTTTTCCGGCACCTGGAGGTCCGACAAAACATAGAATTGGTGATTTCATGTCTCCTTTCAATTTTAAAACTGCAAGATGCTCCAATATTCTTTCCTTTACTTTTTCAAGCCCATAGTGGTCTTGATTTAGTATTCGTTCTGCACGTTTTATGTCGAATTTATCTTTAGTGTACTCACCCCATGGCAATTCCAATAGTGTTTCAAGGTAATTCATTTGCATACCGTATTCCGCCATTGCAGGATTCATGCGCTGTTGCTTATCAATATTCTTATTGAAAGTTTCTGCCACTTCTTTACTCCATTTTTTTGATTTTGCCCTTTTACGCATATCTTTAATTTCCTGGTCAATAGGATTTCCACCTAACTCATCCTGAATTTGTTTCATCTGCTGATGAAGGAAATACTCCTTTTGCTGCTTATCTATACCATGCATTACTTTCGATTGAATATCATTTTTAAGCTCAAGCATCTGGAGCTCTTTGGTAAGATAACCCAAAAGCATGTTAGCGCGTTCCTGCAAATCTTCCACTTCGAGCATTTGTTGCTTCTCAGCAACTGAAGCATTCATGTTGGATGAAGTGAAATTGATCAAAAAAGAAGGGTTTTCTATATTCTTGACAGCAAAAGCAGCTTCGGAAGGTATTTGTGGCGAACGTTTGATTATTTGTATAGCCAGATCTTTTAATGAAGCAACAAGTGCCTGGAATTTTTCGTCTTTAGGTATGGTTTGGTTTTCTGCAAATGTCTTGATCCTGGCTTTTAAATAAGGTTCGGTTTGTGTAAGCTTTTCTACTTTAAACCGTTTTTTGCCCTGTATAATTACCGTGGTAGTTCCATCAGGCATACGCAGTATCTTGATAATATATGCTACTGTGCCGATCGAGTTCATTTGTTCAAACTTAGGATCTTCATCCTTATCGCTTTTTTGGGCGACAACACCGATTATTTTGCTTGAACCATAAGCATCATCGATTAGTTTTATGGATTTGTCCCTTCCAATAGTGATAGGAATTACAACACCGGGGAATAATACCGTATTTCGCAATGGAAGAATTGAAATAATATCAGGTATTTTCTCAGAAGATAGTTGCATCTCATCTTCTGTTGAGAGTATCGGAATGAACTCAGCAGCATCATCTAAATTTCCAAAAAGAATATCGTCAAAATTTTTCATGCTCTTGGTTGATTGGTTTATTGGTTTATTGGTTGATTAGTTGATTAGTTGATTAGTTGATTAGTATCGAATTCACCAATTCCCCAAATTCCAATACACAAATATATTAATTCTCAGTCAAATTGAAAGGGAAAATAATAAAAAAGTTGTTCTGTCCTAAGAAGTCAAATGGTATGCCAAATGTGGTTTTAAGTCAAAATGGCAATGATATATGATGTAACATGCAATTGCTTTTAAGAATCCTAGTACGCCTATCCAAAAACCAGTGGCATGTGAAATAAAATAAACTGCTGCACCAATAAGCCCCATGCCATAAACCGCACTTGCTGCAGGGGTACTTCCTTGAATTTTTTGTTTCATGATCTTTTTCCTCCTTTATTATTTGTTATTTTTTCAAAGATAATTTTCTTTTTCATAATGTGCTTCCGTTTTTTGAAAAAAGTGGTATTTTTAAACTGACAGAAAAGCTGGAAGATTTTATCTCCCAGACGATCATGGGTTCCAATCAGGACATGACCATGACCTTTACCGAAAAATATGGTTTTGTGGTAGACCGGTTGGATGAAAAAGGGAATTACTGGATGACCGTTACCTACAAGAAAGTATATTTTAAACAGGAAAGTGATTTCCTGGGAGTTTCGGAATACGATTCTGATAACCCACCGGAGGATATTGATATAGTGGAACAGTCCTATGCCAGGCTAACAGGCAAAAGTTTTACATGAAAGTGACCACGGCATGAGAGATTCTTGAGGTGCAGGGAACGGATGAGATGATACAGGATATGGTTGATGGATACAGCAGTTTAGGATATGAAATGATGACGCAGATGAAAGCCAGCTATTATGCTTAGTGCGGGAAAACACAGCTCTTTAATTTAAATTTATCTCTCACTTTTACCACTTGCACTTACTTCCAAATTTTTTGTACTGCATACTGCTGTTATAATCGTACCGTAATACTTGGCAAGTTGTACAGCAAAGGTTCCAACTCCGCCAGCACCACCCACAATTAATACCTTCTGTTCTTTTTGTATGTTACATTTGTCGCGTAATGCTTTTAGGGCTGTTGTTGCAGCCACTGGTAAAGTAGCAGCTTCTTCAAACGACATCTTTGCAGGTTTCGGAACCAATGCTTTTTCAGGTGCTACAGCGTATTCAGCGAATCCTTGTAATCGGCAAATAACAATGCACATATTTTCGCAAAATAAGAATGCACACATTTCAGCAACTAAGAATGCACATTTTCACTCATTACCGGAAAGCACAAAACGGCAATGTGTATTTATTTTGTTATGAATATGGGTTTATGGAGCAAAAGGAGTATGAACGCGCCAAATACAGTCTGGTTCACTGGCAGGATTATATGGATAAATAGTAGCCGGAAGTAGCAATAAGCAGCAAGCAATTTATAATGACTATGGCAATTACTATGACGATGACTATTGACCAATATCTAATTTCAAGGAACCAAACAACCAAATAGCCAAACAACTAAGCATCCATGCAATCATGCAATCATGCAATCATGCAGCCATGTAGCCATGCAGCCAAACAACCATCTCACCTTTTCCTATATCGCATCGTTAGAGTAAAAATTTCCGACAAAATCTCCTTTTCCACATCATTAAATTCCATTCCTCTTCTTTCATATACTTTTTCAGCAACCTCAATTGCCCTGGAGAGTTTATATGTCATGAGACCATCAGGTTTGCCCCAGGAAAAAGATGGTATGAAATTATGATGGAATCCTGAACCGAAAATATTGGTATTGACACCAACAATTGTTCCCGTGTTAAACATTGTATTAATGCCGCATTTTGAATGATCACCCATTACCATTCCGCAAAATTGCAAACCGGTTTTTTCAAAACTTTCAGAGCTGTAATTCCATAACTTTACTTCACTATAATTGTTCTTAAGGTTAGAGTTGTTGGAGTCAGCGCCTATATTGCACCATTCACCTATAACGGAATTGCCGAGAAAACCGTCATGTGCCTTGTTGGAATAGCCCAATATCACACAATTATTTATCTCACCGCCAACCTTTGAAAAAGAGCCGATAGTTGTTGGACCGTAAATTTTCGCTCCCATTTTTAAAACAGAATTCTCACACAATGCAAAGGGTCCCCTGACAAGGCAGCCCTCCATGATCTCAGCATGTTTACCAATATATACCGGGCCTGCTGATGCATTTAAGACTGAACATTCTATTTTAGCTCCTTCTTCAATAAATATGTTCGCTGACCCATTCCCGATGACTTTATTAGTTTCACTTATTGTCTGAGATTTTCTGCCTGAGGTTAACAATTCAAAATCCTGTGAGATAGCTTCTCCGTTTTTAGAGAAAATATCCCATAAATGATCAATCTTTAAAAAGCCCTGTTTAGATGCTATTTTTTCATACTTCTTAAGGTCTGCAATATCAAGATCATCAATCCCGGCTTCTGTCGGAACGTGTATGGCAACAACAGTGGAGTTATAAACTAATACCTGGTTTGATCTAAGTTCATTGATTTCGTTTACCAATTTTTTATTCGGACATATCGAGCCGTTTATAAGAATATTGTCAGTGCCTTTAACAAGGGGGAATTTATTTTGTAAATAATTTTCCGTGAAATTTGAAGTTCGGGCATTAAGGGCCTTTTCCCATTTTTCCCGGATGGTAAATATGCCGATGCGAATATCTGCAACAGGGCGGGTAAAGGTTAAGGGAAGTAAATTCTTTCGGGCAGAATCGTCAAAAAGAATGTAATTCATTGTATCGTAATTTCAATATTTTCTTTTGCCACTAAAGCTCAAAAGCACAAAATCCCACTAAATTATTTAACAATTGTTTTAATTTTTTTTTGTGGGATTTTGTGTTTTAGTGTTTTAGTGGCATTTTTTTTTAATCAATTAACAAAGATATGTTCTTTTAGTATTAGCTTTTCTCTTTTTCCTTGTCTTCCAGGTGTTTTTTATACTTGCTTTTGAATTTATCAACGCGTCCGGCTGAATCAATAAATTTCATTTTTCCGGTATAAAACGGGTGGGATTGGTCTGATATCTCAAGTTTATACAATGGATATTCCTTTCCGTCTTCCCATAAAACAGTTTCATTGGTTGGAACGGTTGACCTTGTCATGAAAGAGTAATCGCAGGAAACGTCTTTAAATACAACAAACCTGTAGTCTTTGGGATGTATGTCTTTTTTCATAATGCAAGATTTTGACTTTAAGGATATAGGGTCTAATTAGAGGTGCAAAAGTAGTCATTAATTGTGGAAAAGCAAAAGGAACTATTATTTAGTTGGAAATACATCTCATTTCATTTATGAAGATTTGAACAATGCCGGATGCTGGATGTTGGATATTAGATATTAGATATTGTCACAGTAATAGTCATTGTCATAGTCATTGCCAACTGTCAACTGTCAATTGCCGACTGGATGCAGGATGCTGGTTACTGGATACTGGATGTTGGATTTTAGATATTTGATATTGTCACAGTCACAGTCATAGTCATAGTCATAGTCATTGTCAATTGCCTACTACTTAACATTCCTCGCTTCTCCGTTTCTCCCACTCCCCGTTTCCCCGATTCTATATATTTACTGTTAACTGCCTATTGTATACTTGTTATCGCCATTGTAATTTTCCTCATGAACATTACCGTATCAGGGTAACATGCCCGATATATTGATGCCGCTTCTTGCTAAAATCTGTTGTCAGGATAACCCAGACATAAACATCCTCCTGTGCCATCTCATTACCATTATTAGCCCTGCCATCCCAGCCCTGTCGTATATCATCGGTCTCATAGATAAGATCGCCCCATCTATTGTAAATGTAAAGGTTGAATTCCTGTATGATTTTATCAAAACCAACTCCCTGTGGGAAAAAGATGTCATTTTTATCATCATAATTGGGAGTGAAGGAATTGGGGACAAATAATGTATAATCGCCTTCGATCACTATATAGTTGGTAATGGAATCACGGCAGGTAAAAGTGTTCTCAACTATTAGCATAACAGTATACGTTCCTGTATCTGTACCGTTATAAGTATGAGTAGCATGAAAACCCTCCCAGCTTGTATTATCGCCAAAATTCCAATATGAGTAATCTGCCCCGGATGAAATATTTGTAAATGTTATGGTTGGAAATAAAATAGTGGTTATGGCAGGTATAAAGCTGAAACCGGCAATTGGTTCGGGATAGACAGTAACTATTTTATTGATAGTATCATGACATCCATTATTATTGGTAACTATAAGTTGAACATCGTAAAGTTGAACATCGAGTGTTTCCTCTGAAATATATGTATGTGAGGGGTTTGTTTCGGTAGAGAAGGTTTGGTCACCAAAATCCCAATCCCATGAAACCACATAATCATAGCCATTAGAAGCATCAAGAAAAAGAGTGGTAAATCCCGGGCACACTGTTGTATTGTTAAAACCGGCAACGGGCAGTGAATATACTTCAACAGCTTCAAATATACTATCAACACATCCGTTATAGGTGGTCACGGTCAGTTGAACGGTATCTAATCCTTCTGAAGCATAAGTATACGTTGGATCCTGGTTTGTTGAAGTGCCGCTTCCATCGCCAAAATCCCACTGCCATGAGATAATAGCGTCATTAATAACAGATGACAAATCAAAAAATTCGGTAAGGTCATTCAGGCACACGGTTGTATTGTTAAAACTTGCTACCGGTAATGGATATACTATAACAGGTTGAGTTACCGTATCCTTACAACCATTGACGGATGTAATAATAAGAGTTGAATAAAAAGTATCAGGAACTGCATATAGATGAGTAGGATTTTGACTGTTATCAATGGGCGATCCGTCACCGAAATTCCAGTTCCATGAAGTGATGCTATCATTAATAAATCCGGATGTATCATAAAATACGGTTGTATTATCGAAACAAACCGGTTGGGCAGCAAAACCGGCAAATGGAAGATAATATATCTCACATGATTTAATTATTGTATCTAAACATCCGTTATTGGTTGTAACTATTAAAGTAACATCATAAGTGCCACCGTTGGAATACACATGGAATGGATCTTGCTGTGAAGAATTATTTCCATCGTCAAAATCCCAATTCCAGCTTATAATATTGCCGCTTGAAACAAGAGAGGAATTAAATTGGAGCATGTCTTTTGCACACACGGTATCAGTAGTAAAATTTGCTACTGGAAGAGGAAATACTTTAGCGATATAACCCGTTACAGCCGAACAGCCATAGTTTGAAGTGACAGTAAGATTTACCGTGTAGGTGCCTGTACTGTCATATAAATATACAGGATTAGGAACGGTTGATGTGCCGGCACTATCACCAAAATCCCACTCCCATGAAACGATATAGCCGCTGCTGTCGGTTGACAGGCTTAAGAATTGGGTAGTTTCATTGAGACACACATTTGTATTACTGAAATTAGCAGATGGTAAAGAATAAAAAGCAATGGATTTGATCGCAGTATCAGAGCAACCAAAAATGGATGTTACGATAAGCTCAGTGTTAACAGGATTCAGAGTGAAATATTGATGAGATGGGTTTTGACTAACATCAACAGGTGAGCCGTCACCAAAATCCCAGCTCCAGGAAATAATTGAATCACCGGTTATTGAAGCCGATTGGTAAAAATATGTTGTATCAAAATAACAAGCAGTGTCAAAGGAAAAATCAGAGTTTACCTGGATAACATTAACAGTGATGGAGTCGGGCTCGCCCTGGCATGAAGGAGCAATAGGTGCGCCCCAATATGAAGTTGTTACGGAGGGATTAACGGTAATTGATGCGGACGTTTCTCCGGTGCTCCAGATATATCCGGTCACACTGGAATCGCCTGTTATTGTTAATACTGCACTTGATCCTGCGCAAATTGTATCATTTCCGCTAACAGTAGCTACCGGGCCGGTCACGAGTATAATTTTTGTAAGAGTATCTGTTGAGCAGCCACCTAAACGCTCAATTACCAACGTAACGGTATATTCCCCATAATCGGAATAAAAATGATCAACAATTTTCCCGGAAGCTGTATCGCCATCACCAAAATCCCATTCCCAGGAGATAACGGTACTATCAGTTTCGGCAACGAAGTTAATAGTATCAAAAGGGCATATTGGCGTAATCGCAACAAAATAGGAAAACCAATTATTAAGGTTAACCAAACTTGCGCCTGCGGGGTAGCCATACGATTCGTCATCTCCAAAGCCATAAATGTAAGCGACCAACCCGCTATCTGATACAAGGGTGTGATTGCCCTGGGTAATTGTCATCTGTGCGTATGAATATACAGGATTAGAGGGAACAGTGTTGAAGGAACCGCCAATAGGTGTACCATCAAGTATCACTAAACCCGTATTGGCAGTTTTGGTGATAATATTTACATAATACGCTGTTATTACAGAGGAGGTAAAAGCATTAAAGGTAATGTTATCCAATGATTGCTCAACAGGGCTTATCATGATCATAAACGGGTCGCCATCCAAACCGTCACAGTTTCCACCCCTGCTGTATTGAGCAACTGATATGGGCATGTTAGATGTAATATAACTTGGTGTGGTTAAGAGAGTTTGATATGATTGACCTGCATTCAGATTAACAGGCGCCCCGCCATTGATCGTGAATGATGTTCCGTTTTGTGATGCTACAATTTTAAAAATATCCCCTCCGTTTCTGCTTTTCAAAGGCGCTGTAATAAAATTTTTACCCCATGTTGATACGGGGAACATCTCTTCATATAGTTGATCACAGTAAGCGCATCCTCCTACATTTGTACAGACGGTCCCGCCAAATACGGCAAAAACATTACATGCCCCGTTACCAGGTGTGGCAGAGATATGGGTTCCTGTAAGGTCTCCACCGGATTGTACCTGGTAAACTTCTCCTGAATTTATAGTGATTAAATAAGGAACACCGGCAGCATGGCCTCCGGTAGTAGCAGATGTCGGGATAATTTCAATAGATGTGTTGTCTAAAGTACCTGCTATTAAAAATTCAGAGGTTTTATATGCAGGAGTATATGCTGTAACATAGTATTCTGTACCAAGAGAGGGCGTTGGTAATATATTTGCAGCATCGGATGTGTATGCCTGGTAGTTTAAAGCAAATACACTTACAGTATCGTCAGCCTCAACATGAACTCCCTTTCCCTGGATAACATCTCCTCCAAGTGCCATTGCAAGGTTTGAGGGTACTGTTACCTGTGTAGTTGTATTTGCAGTAACGGTATATGCCTGTGTCCATCCTCCCAGGGGGATTGATACGGTTCCGGAAGTATTAATATCAGAGCTGATAAAAATATCCAAACGCCCCTGGCTGGTTCCGTAATAATTTTCCATAAATCCTACCCAAAAATCCGTACCCCTTGTGCTTTGAGCATTAATGAACAGCGGGAAAAGAAGTAATAATGATAATATTACAGGAAAAATATCTTTTGGTTTTATGTTCTTATATAGGAATTTCAATGTTTAAAAAAATTTTATTTTATTTTTACTTCCTTATATAAAGTAATTTTATATTTTAATCAATTTACAATGTTATGTTCTTTAATATTAACACGATAATTTCTATCGTATATTATATTAAGACGACATACGCATGATTTGGTTGCCTAAATTTTTCCAAATTTACAAATTATCTATATATTCAAAGATAACTATTGATAAGAGAAAGTGGGAATGTGAGTTAAGACTTCCGAAGTTTCCGAAGTCTTAATTTTCATTATTGTTTGTAGCGTTACCGTATCAACGTTTACCCTGTAGCTTCAGCGTATTAGGGTAACATGCCCGACAAATTGATGTTTCCTTCCATTAATATCTTTTGCATGAACCAGCCACACATAAACATCTTGTTGGGCTTTTTCATAACCATCATTTGCTTTTCCATCCCAGCCTTCCCATTCATGAAAGTTTCCCCTGAATTCATATATCAAATCGCCCCACCTGTTATAAATATAAATCTCAAAGCAGTCTATATCTCCGCATGACGTAGAAAAACCAATGCCTTTAAGAAGGAAAGTGTCGTTTACCAGATCCAGATTTGGAGTAAAAGCATTAGGTGCGAACAGTGCGAAATCACCTTGAAGTAAAACATTCAATGTGGTATCATGCGGACAACCTTTATCTGTAGTAACCAATAAATTTACAGGGAAAAACCCCGTATCAGGAGGAAATCCGAAGGAAGGATCTTGAATGGTGTCATCTCCAAGCAAAGTTTCCCCGTCATTGTTATAAAAACTCCAGTACCATTGGTTTACTAATCCTGTTGAATAATCAGTAAAAGAAATAAGTGTATTCATGACAGTTGTTGGTTGCGGGCTGATAAGGAAAAATGCTCCGGGATTTGGATATATAATTACTTGCTGAGCAGTAGTATTGAGACAACCGTTATTTGATGTAACTGTTAAAGTAACATTATAGGTGCCATCTGAACCATAAAGATATTCGGGATTTTGAATTGTGGATGTATTTCCATCTCCGAAATCCCATTCCCATGAAACAATGGTTCCGCTGGGAATGGTAGATATATCTGTAAATTCAGTTGTATCATTTAGGCAGACGGTATCATTATTAAAATTAGCTGAGGGTAATGGATAAACTGTAATTAGAGTAGAATCTGTTGCAGGAGGAGTTCCGCAGTTATCGCTTACAGTTACGGTATATATTATGGAATTAGGGTAAGAGGGGGCAGTAACAGTAACATTTTGTCCTTGTCCTGCACCATTATCCCAGGTATATGTATAAGGGCCTCCATTACCTCCGGAAGCTATTGCACTAATATTTGTCAGGGTATTTTCACAAACGGTTTGATCATCTGATGCAATAGTGCTAAGCGGAGGATAAACAAATACAAACACATTTTGAGGAGTGGAAGTGCAATTATTAACATCCATGGCATATACGGAATAAGTTGATGATGATACAGGACAGACCGTGTCAAATTGATTAACTGTCCCATCGTTCCAGTAGCATGTATATGGTCCGCCATTTCCTCCGGAAGGATTTGCATCAAGTATTGTGCATTCTCCAATACAAATCGTATCACTGGAAGGAGATACAACTACGGTTGTAGGTTCGAGGACATCAACCTGGATAGCATCAGGGCAATTATAGACGTCAGTAATGGTAACTGAATAAGTGCCGGCACAAAGTCCTGTGGCAATAGAGTTGGTCTGGTTATTAGGATCATTCCATTGGTAGGTATAAGGTGTGGTTCCTAAGGCAGCGCTGCCGGTAGCAGTACCGTCACAATCTCCGTTGCATGTGGTTTGGGCGCTCACAGCGGAAGCAACAGGCCCGGGAGTGTCAGCAACAGAAACTGATATAAGGGAATCACAGCTAAGATTATCTGTAACGGTAACATAATACATCCCAGGAGTAAGCCCTGTGGCTGTAGGAGTAGTTTGATTACCTGCATTAGCATTCCATTGATAAACATAACCCGGTGTTGCACCGCCAACGGTAACAGTGGCATCACCATCCGGCTGTCCGCAATGAGCAGCGGTGGATGAGGTAGCGATCGTAAAATCCGGAGGTTCATTAATAACAAAGCTGGCAATATTTGCAGTGCAAGCATTGTTATCCGTAACTACAAGGGTATAGGTTCCTGCACACATTGCGAAGGCATTAGGTGTTCCTTGTCCGCCACCCGGAGCAGGCGTCCATTGATAGGAATATGGTATAGTTCCGCCACTGGGGATAACGCTGGCAAAGCCATTGCAACTACCAAAGCATGTAGCATCAGAGTTACCGAAATTAAGCGCCAACGGAGGCGGTTCGTTGATAATAACATTTATTGTTTGAACACATCCAAGAGCATCTGTAACTGTTACTGTGTATGTGTTAGCACAAAGCCCTGTTGCTGTCTGGGTGGTCTGATTGTTGCCATCATTCCACAGGTAAGTATAGGGTGTAACTCCTCCTGTAACTGTGGCTGTAGCGCTACCATCACATATGCTTGCACATAAGAGATCAATTGATGTTGAATCAACATTAATACCACCTATCGAATTGATAGTAACAGTTTCAACACCCGAAATGCACCCGGTTGCATCAATCACATTAACAGTGAATGTTCCCGCACATAGCCCTGTTGCTGTTTGAGTGGTTTGATTACCGGCATTGGCATCCCACTGGTAAGTATAGGGCGCTATTCCGTCTGTTGTTGAAACCGTAGCAGCTCCATTACAAGTGCCGCAAACTTCATCAGTTATAGTTGAGGTTAATGTTAATGCCGAATCGGGTGGGGGAGTACATACCACACAGGTGGTGGTTTGGAAATACAACCCCATTACCATCCAGTCAAAGCAGTCATTGCCATTCCCATTGGTTGAGAATGCCGAAGTGGATTGTCCTGAAGTTATGGAAGTATTGACCTCATGCCATGTATAAAAAGAATTGGGATAGGATCCTGCTACTCCATTAAGTGTAGCAGGGTGTGAAGCTGCGACATTATCCTGCATGTCGGCAACTATCATAAAAGCAATTGCGGAAGTTGAATTACCACATGCATTAAATCCGGTCAGGGTTTGTGACTCGGTTCCTCCATTGTTATTAGCTATACAGCCATCATTAATGATCAATGTTCCCTGGTATGGTGCAGTTGGATCGACAAATATTATAAACAAAGTAACTCCGTCAACATCCCAGGGTCCCAGGGCAATGTCAATTTGATAGTTTCCATTAACTGTAATTGAGGGTGTAACATCTACCCTGTAATTTCTTGACCAACTTTTCCCCCAGCATTTATCAACCCCGGAACCTATAATCGTGGCACTATAATTTATTGTGGTGGAGAGAGGGTCGGTAACAGATAAGGATACATTTGAACTGGAGGTTGAGGCAGTGTAATATAGATATGCTTGCTCTATTTCTGAACAATCAGCCAGCCCGCTGATAGTAAGTGTAGCGGGAAATCCGGTGCCGGGAGGTGTGGGATAGCGGGTGGTGGTTTTTGCAGAATATTGTGTAAAGTTCAATCCACACGCAGAGTTATTATAAGTGTTTCCCAAAGTTCCGCTTCCGTCTTTCAGGGTTCCGGGAACACAATTTGTACATGTTCCCTGCATTTTGTTAATTCCTCCTGTTTTTGAAGATGGAACATAAACCGGTTCCGGTATAACCGGGTCATTAACAGGGAACTGAGCTAATGCAGGTTTTATAATTAAGAAAATCAGCATTAAAAATATTGATCTTATAGTATAATGATATGGATGATCACTTAAATACCTATAAATTTATTTAATGTGAAAAATATTATCAAGTTCTATTTTGAATCAGTGCTCGTGTGCTCGTGCGTTCAAGTGTCTGAAGATATGATGCGCACCAAGGAAATCCAATGATTTTTAACTATTATTGTCATCCTGAACCCCGCCATCCGCAAGCATGTGTGTAGGGAATGGAGGGGTGAAGGATCTCCCGGCTACTTGCACCTACCCTTCAAAAAAGTATTTTATATCGAATCCATCTTATTTAGCAATAATTATCCTTCTGCTCAAATAACTATTGTTCCCCAAAGTTATCGTATCAGACAGTACAAACTTAATCAAATATATTCCATTTGGCAATTCTCCCAGGTCGATTTCATAACTGCCCTGCAGGTTATTTTTCCATTGTGGTTTGGCTTTTCTAATATTATCAAGGGATTTACTATATATTTTTTCACCCAGTATATTATATATTTGAACGATTCTTAAACCCTCAGGGTTTATAAAACCCTGAGGGTTTTCATGAACAAAAGTTATAAGACCTTCAGTTGGGTTGGGATAGATTCTTAACCCTGACAGGGTTTTGAACCCTGTCAGGGTTTCAATTCCAGTAACTTCAGGTACTTCAATACTGGCAGAATCAATACAGCCATTGTTATCGGTAACAATAACAGTATAAGTTCCTGCAAATAATCCTGTGGCAATAGAACCTGTTTGTGCATTTGGATCGTTCCATAAGTAAAAGTATGGAGCAGTTCCTCCTGTTACTGTCAGGGTTATTATGCCATCGTTGATACCTTGTGTAGCTGTGTCAACAGTGCTCTCAATAATGATTGAACCGGGTTCAGTAATTATCACAGAAGAGGTATCTGTACAGGTATTTGAATCAGTAATAGTTACAATATATATTCCGTTACAAAGACCTGTGGCAACAGGATCGGTTTGACTGTTAGGATCATTCCATTGGTAGGCGTAAGGTGGTGTCCCACCGTTAGCGCTGCCTGTAGCCGTGCCATCACAAAAGCCATAGCAACTGGCGTTTGTACTGGCGGTGATGCTGGAAGTTAATTCCGGCGGTTCAATGATAATAGCAGAAGCAGTTCCAATACACCCAATGGAATCAGTAACTGTAATATCATAAGTTCCCGCTTCAAGACCACTGATGTTTTCCGAATTAGAGGTAAATCCGTTTGGACCGGTCCAGCTATAAGCATATCCGGGTGTTCCCCCGGAAACGGTAATATCAATAGCGCCATTGCTGACTCCATAACAAATAACATCAGTGGTAGAAAAAACACTTATAGCAGGAGAACCTGCATCGGTAACTGTAATTTGTCCGGAAACTGTACATCCATCAGCGTCCATAACTGTTACATCATAAGTTTCCGCAATTAAACCGGTGGCGATATCGTTAGTTTGTGATGAAGGATCGTTCCACAAGTAAGTGTATGGGGAAACGCCACTTGAGGCAATAACAGATGCTTGCCCAACCGCATTTCCACAAGTATCGGGAATACTATCAAGTATGATTGATATTGAAAGTGGTTCGGATAAGGTTACATTAGATGTGTCGGTACATCCATAGGCATCGGTTACAATTACAGAATAGGTGCCTGCACATACGCCAATGGCATTGGGACCATACTGTGGAGGCGATGTATTCCAATAATATGAGTAAAAGGGAGTGCCTCCCCCGGGAGTTACCATAGCATCCCCGTCACATACCCCATAGCAACTGATATTTGTACTATCGCTGATGTAGGAAGTTAATTCAGGGGGGTTGGAAAAGGAAACACTATCCGTAGCATTACACCCCATTGTATCGGTTACTGTGATTTGATATGTTCCCGGACATAATCCGGTTGCTGTTGTATCTGTTTGTGAAGGTGTTGTATTCCACAGATAAGTAAATGGAGCTGTACCGCCCGATACAGATACGGTGGCAGAGCCATCGCAAATATTATTACAAAGTATATCAGCGCTATTTAGTGAAAGTAAAATTGCAGGTGGTTGTGAGATGATATTACTTAGTGTTGTATCACATTCATTAGCATCAGAAATAATAACGTTATAAGCCCCTGCACACAATCCGGTGGCATTAGAGCCGCTTTGCTGAGGTACAGTGTTCCAGATAAATGTATAAGGAGGCGTCCCTCCGCTTGTGGTGATCGTTGCGGAACCGTCACAAATCCCGTAACAGCTTGCATTTGAGCTGTCAATAATGCTTGCTGCCATCGATGTGGAAGGTTCAGTCAACATTACATTGGAGCTGTCAACACATGTATTGTTGTCAGTTACTATTACTGTATATAACACTCCGGCACATAGATCCGTAGAAATAGAGCCGCTTTGTGGCGGTGTTGTGTTCCAGGCATAAGTGTAGGGCGAAGTTCCCCCGGCAGGAGTAACAGTAGCAGTGCCGTCACATGATCCGTTGCAATTAATATTAGTGCTGTCAGTGATGCCGGAAGTGAGAGGCGGTGGTTGTGTTAATGTTATATTGGATGTGTCAGTACACCCATTTGCATCGGTAACTGTTACACTGTAAATCCCTTGGCATAAGCCGGTTGCAGTAGAATCGGTTTGAGCGCCAGGATCACTCCATAGATATGTATATGGAGGTGTGCCACCACTTGCGGTGAGCGAAGCCGAACCGTCACAAAGCCCATAGCAACTGATATTAGAGCTACCGGTGATGCCGGTAATTAATTCCGGTGGTTCGTTGATCACAGCAATAGCGAATGAAACGCATCCATTGGAATCAGTAACTGTAACTGTATAAGTTCCGGCAATTAGCCCGTTAGCAGTATCAGCAGTTTGGGTGCCTATATCATCCCATTGATAAGTATAAGGTGCAGTTCCTCCTGATGCGGAAACTGCTGTCACACCATTGCTGTATCCATTACAGGTAACATCGCTGGTATAAGATATTGAAATAGTGGCAGCACCTGTATTGTTAACAATTACTATTCCTGTATCACTGCAAAGGATAGAATCGGTAACTATTACTGTATAAACTCCGGCTGATAAGCCGGTTACAAAATCGGTAGTTTGAGTAGCGGTATCATCCCAAAGATATAAATACGGAGGAACACCCCCGGAAGCAGAAACTATTGCCATGCCGTCAGAGCTGTCACAGGCAGCATCAACACTATTGAGGGTGAGTAATATAGCAGGCGGCCCGGTAATGGTAACATTTGATGTATTAGTACAACCATTGACATCGGTAATAATAACACTGAAAGACCCGGTACATAAATAAGCTGTTGAACCTGTTTGGGACAAAGGATCATCCCATAAATAATTATAAGGGGCAATACCTCCACTTGCGGTGAGCGTAGCCGAACCGTCACACAATCCGTAGCAGCTAACGCTGTTTAAACCGGTAATATTTGCTGTAACGGGCATACCAATTGATAATTGTTGAGTGACTGAACTTACACAACTGCTTTTTGAAACTGTAAGGGATACATAATAATCTCCCGGTGATGCAAAGACATGAATAGGATTTTGTATAGTTGAAGTATCCCCGTTAATATCCCATGCCCACGAATCGGGGACAGGTGATGATGCATCGTAGAAGAAAGTGGTATCGCCACCGGCACAACCTGCCAGGTAGGTAAAATCAGGTAAGGCGCCTGGTTTTACAGCAACATCTTTTATTACAGTATCATTTCCACATGAAGTATAGATAACTAAAGTAACGGGATAATTACCACCTGAGTTATAAAAGTGAGTGGGTTGGGGCAGGGTGGAAGTATTGCCGTCACCAAAATCCCAGGATACGTTTGAAGTATCAATATCAGTCCCGTCAATCAGAAAGCTGATTGGCTCACCGGGGCAGGCAAATGCAGGCAAAGTAGAGATATCAGCTTTAGGCGGTCCAACACCATAAGAAATATTTATGATTTCGTATTTATAATCCACATTACCACATGCATTTGTTACTTGTAAAATAACTGTATATAATCCTGTATCGGCAAAAATATGTGTGGGATTTGCGGTTGCGGAAGTATCGCCATCACCAAAATCCCAGGAACAATTAGTGGTGTCGGAGCTTTGATTGTTAAATATTACAGGAGTGCCGGGGCAGACGGGATAAGGAGAACAAGCGGAATTATAACAGAAGTTAACCGTAGGGGTAACATCATTTACAACAAGAAGACATCGTTCTATGGAGTCTTTGCCGCCACAAGGACTGGTAACAATGAGTTGGACAATATAGGCCCCGGTGTCGGTAAAGACATGTGTGGGGTTTGTCATGGTTGAAGTATCGCCATCACCAAAATCCCAGTAGCTGCCTGAAGCATACATGCTGTTATTGGAAAACCCAACCTCTGTTCCTGGGCAAATATTTGAGAAGTAAGGGCAAAAAGAAAACGGATTATATGAGAAACCCGGATAAGGTGCGGTACCAGTATCCACTACAATAATTATTGAATCTGAATCAGCGTAACCGCATGAATTTGTAGCTGTAACTATAACATTGAATGTTCCGGTATCGGCAAAAGCATGTGATGGATTTTGTTGCAGGGAGAAACTTCCATCATCAAAATCCCAGGAAAAGCCTTTTAAGTTACCTCCATAAGTTGTAAAATCAACGATCCCGTCAGGACAGATGAGATTTGAAGAAGCAGTTATGCTTATGGATGGTATGATATTATCATCTATTAAAATGGTGATAGAGTCAATCGCGCTGCCGCAAGCATTGGAAGCATTCAAAAAAACTTTGTAATCGCCTGTATCAGAATATGAATGGACCGAATTATGAGAAGTGGAAAAATCCCCGTCTCCAAAGGTCCAGAGAGTGCCTGATGGGGTAGGGGATGTGAAATTTTCAAAAGTGACAGGTTCACCAATGCAGGCAACAGTTGGAGAAGCGGAAAAGACCGGAATAGGCACAATTGTTGAATTTACAATAACAGGTGGAAACGAAGGCGACATTGCAACATCACTTCCACATTCATTGAAGGCAATCAGAATAATATTATATGTACCTGTGCTTGCATACAGATGAGAAGGATTAAAGAGTGCGGATCCGTAACTGTCGCCAAAGTCCCATATCACGGATGTTGGAAGAGGTGACATGTTAATCTTAAAGTCAACTTCAGTTCCAATACACGCGGGATTTGGACTTGTGGTAAATCCTGCCCAACCGGGGTATGGAGTTAACGATATGTTTATAGCTTGTGTTGTAATACTGCTGTCACCTAATCCATCGTAGGCAATAAGGGTAACATAATACATGCCATCCGGGTACCAATGAGATGTATCGGTAACACTTACAGGGATACTAAAATCCCCGAAGTCCCATAAGTATGAAACGGCTTCTGTACTCGTATTGGTAAAAACAACCGTATCAGGACTGCATCCGTTATTAGTAAATGCATAAGTAAAATCTGCAACGGGCTGAGCATTTGATTTAAGCGTGAATGCTTGAAACAGCAAGGTAATGAGTAAAAGATTCAGAATTATAAGTAATGATGGTTTTTTCATATATTTATAAAAATTTGGGTTCTGGCTTGTGTTTCTATCGTTTTCAGACCTCACAGGTTTTGGAAACCTGTGAGGTCTCATGACTTAATTATTCTTGTTCAATGCTACTTTCAAATCATTTTCAGAATAGTCTTTTGGAAGATTAAGAAATTCAAATACATAAGTGTCTTTGAAAATATCATTTGACGCAACTGGTAAATGTGTCCGCACTGGGGACACAATTTTATTTGATAGCATAGTGCGTTCAAAACTAGCCGTTTGAATTTGTCTTCTCAGCTCTCTCATGCTCAAGTGTTCTTTTTGAGCCATAACAAGGTAGAAAAGCTTCTCTTCTGCTGAATTACACCCTGATAATATCTCCAGGTGATTTGCCCAGGATATTTGTGTCAACACTGCCGACACAAATGTATCTTCTTCTCTATCAGCTAGTTGAGTTTGTGTCGGCAGTGCCGACACAATTTGTGATAGCGGGTTAAGTTTGTTATCGGCTTTCAAATCATACCATAGTTTATAACATTCAGAACCGAGGTAATAAGTTTCGTAAAATTGTTTCATTCGATACAGCCCTCTGCGGTTGAAACCTTTAATGTCAGGTTGTTTTTCTTTAATATAATTTGCGAGCTCATCAACAACACCTGCACCCCAATTAGCATTTTCTACTTTTAAGGAAATAATTTTTCCAACATTCCAGTATAAATTTATTAGTTCCTCGTTAACCCTAATAAATGCCCTTCTTCGTGCATCGTTGATTAACTGTACTATTTTATTGAAGTCGGTTATATGTTTTTCGGGTAAATTCATTATAATTGTGTGCCGTCAGGTGTTTCCACCTGACGAGAATATTCCACTTGATTTTTGTTGTCAGGTGGAAACACCTGACAACACGCCAACACGTTATTATCTTATCAACGTAACCGTCCCGGTCAGTTCATATCCAGTCCCATTCATACCTTCTGCTTTAATAATATAGAAATAAGTACCTTCGGGAACTTCATTCCCATTATTTGTTCGTCCGTCCCAACTGGCTTTTGGTGAAGTCCATGAATAGACTTTTTGCCCCCATCTGTTAAATATCATTCCATCCATCTCTTTCAAGTTAGCGCCAAAGACATTGAAAAAATCATTAATGTCGTCATCATTGGGTGTGAACACATTAGGTATATTAAGGTTTTCTTTTACAACAATATATCTATAGATCATGGTATCGGTGCATCCATTATTAGTGGTTATTATCATCGTTACTTCATAAGTCCCTTCAAAGTAATATGTATGGGATGGATTTTGTTCATCTGAGGTATTTTCCTCTCCTATTGGCGAAATGTTCTCATCTCCGAAATCCCACTCCCAGGTCTCAATGTAATCAATGATCCCGGGTGAATCGTCAAGCTCTGATTCGTCAGTAAATAAAACCCTCAAAGGAACTATTTCTGAAACTATTGAATCTTCTGTGCTTGTACATTGCAATGGAATTTGATCCGGGTCAGGTTCTGCTGTAAAAATGGCTTCGAGATGACCATAAGAGTAGATAATAACGGTATCTCCCTTTATACATCCGTTAACATCAGTAACAATAACAGTTATTGTATCATTGTAATCACCAACACACAGATCAGTAGCGAGAAAAGCAGTTTGCCCGTTGCTCCACAGGTATGTATATGCGCCTGTACCTCCGTTTACGAGGACAGTAGCTTCTCCATCGCAATAATGTTCAACCTGGGCTGATCCGCTGCACAAGGTATCATTCATTGTTGTGCTTGTAAGTGGAGGGGGTTCGGTTAGTATGATGCTAACTATTGTATCACAACCATTTACATCAGTAACAAGTACGTCATAAGTTCCGGCAGGAAGAGTATCGGCAACAGCGGATGTATCACCGTTATCCCAAAGATAGGTATAAGCGCCTGTTCCACCTGCCGGTGTAACGGTAGCTTCACCGTCATCGAATCCATAGCAGCTTACATCCTCACCATTAAAATTGGATGTAACGGCAGTTGTAGCGGTTAACAGTGGTGGGTCGATAAGTGTTATTGAATCGATAGTGATACAGCCATTTGCGTCTGTAACTGTTATACTATAAGTTATTGCACATAAGCCATTGGCAATTGAATCCGTTTGTGTATTAGGATCGTTCCATAGATAGGTATACGGAGGAGTGCCGCCTGTAGGCATTGCTGTTGCCTCACCATCACATAATCCATAGCAACTGATATTTTCACCGTTATAGTTGGATGTAATAGCTATTGGTATGGGGAGAGGGTCCGGTTCGGTAATGGTTATGCTTACAGTAATATTGCAGCCATTTGCATCGGTTACGGTTATGTTATAAGTACCTGCTGATAACCCGGCAGCGGTATCAGTATTCTGGTTGCCTGCATTTGCATCCCAAAGGTATGTGAACGCACCGGTGCCACCGGAAGGATACACAGCGGCTTCACCGTCACTTGCCCCGTTACAGCTTACATCCTGACCGTTATAATCGGAAGTAACTGCAGTTGTGGCAGCCAATAAAGGAGGTTCGGTTAGGGTGATATTCACAGCCGTCATGCAGCCATTAGCATCTATTACCGTAACATTAAATGTTCCGTCACATAATCCGGTAGCCGTAGCAGTAGTTTGTGCACCGGGGTCATCCCACAAATAACTATATGGAGCAGTTCCGCCAATAGGAGATGCAGTAGCAGCCCCGTCACAAGCGCCATTACAGCTAACATCCTCACCGTTATAATTGGAAGTAACGGCAGCAGTGGACAAAAGTGTATCGGGTTGTGTAAGGGTAATGCTTACGGTTGTATCGCAACCATTGGCATCTGTTACAGTTACATCATAAGTCCCTGCAGAAAGCCCTGTTGCAACAGCAATAATTTGAACGGGGATAGTATTCCATAAATAGGTATAAGCACCCGTACCACCTGTAGGAGATGCAGTAGCTTCCCCGTCCGAAGCCCCATTACAGCTAACATCCTGTCCGTTAAAATCGGAAGTAACAGCAACAGGAGCCGTCAATAATGGAGGATCATTGATAGTCAAATTACCAATTACCGTACAACCATTTGCATCTGTTGCGGTAACACTGTATGTGCCGGCAGAGAGACCTGTTGCTGTGGCAGCAGTTTGTCCATCGCTCCACAGATAACTATATCCGGGTGTTCCACCGCTGGCAGATGCTGAAGCAGAGCCATCCGAAGCGCCAAAACAACTTACATCTTCACCATTATAGTTGGAAATAACTGTAATGGTAATTGACATGGTAGCCGGTGGCTGATTTATTGTTACGGAATTTGTGTTTGTACATCCCATATTATCTGTAATTGTTACTGTATATGTCCCGGCATAAAGACCTGTTGCGGTAGTAGTAGTTTGATTGGACGGATCGTCCCATGCATAAACATATCCAGGTGTTCCTCCGCTGGCAGATACAGTTGCCTGCCCGTCATTATTACCAAAGCAGGAGACATCTACCTGTGTCATAGTAGAAGTAAAAGGGGGAGCTGATGTGATAGTAACGTCAGTTATGGAAATCGGGGAACTGCATCCACTCGCATCTGTAACCGTTACCGTATAAATCCCGGGGCATAAGCCCGTTGCTATGGGAGTGTTTTGAACGGGTATGGAATTCCAGGTATAGGTATATGGGGGCATTCCCCCTGTTTGAACTACCACTGCCTCACCATCACAATCACCTGCACAGGAAATATTGTTTTGGAAGGTAGTGGTAGGGAAATTCGTAACCGGAGGACATGTAGTGCAAGTAGTGGTTTGATAATAAAGCCCCATTGATACCCATACATAACAATCGTTGGAGCAGGGAGCTATACCGAATGATGCGCTTGATTGCCCTGCTGTTATCGATGTACTTGTCATATCATTGTTCCAGAATTCATTTGGATAGGATATAGGTGCTCCGTTAAGAGTGGAAGTATGAGCAGGGCAAGTCCCGGCTATCTGTAAGTCACCACCCATCACAAAGGCGGTTGCAGAAGTGGAATTGGCGCAAGCATTGAATCCGGTCAATGTTAAGCCGGAAGGAACACCACTATTATAAGCCAGGTTGCCATCCCATAGAATAAAATGACCTTCATAAGTGGCGTTCATGTCCCTGTAAATAATGAATAAGGTGGCGCCATCAACTGCATAATCACCGCTGGATATATTAATAGTATAATTACCGTTACCGGTAACACTCTGGGTAATATCTGCCCTGAAGCTTTGGGAGGCAGGTTCGCCCCAGCATTTATCAACACCTGTGCCAATTATTTGGGACGTGTATGATGATGTATTTCCAAGAGGATTGGTAACTGTAATAACAGCAGATGTATTTCCTGAAGACTCACTCCACCAGAGTATCCCTCTTTCAATAGTAATACATGTAGCAGGGAGCCCGGAGATATTATAAGTGGCGGGTAAGCCCACTCCGGGCAGCCCGGCAGACCGGCTGGTGATCCTATGTGTTGTTTGCACAAAATTTAGTCCGCAGTTTATATTATTGTAGGTCTCGCTCATGGTGCCGCTTCCACCTCCGGGTAGCGCCGGACACTGTGAACATGAAAATGAGGCAGTCCATCCGCTTGCTGTTACAGAGGAATTGGATGAAAATTCGAAAGTAAGGCACCCGGTTGAAGAAAGTATGGGCGCCGGTATCGAACTTCCCGTTAATGTAACCAATAATGGGCTGCCAACACTGGGCCCGTCATATACATACAAAAAATCAGCTCCATTTTCAATATTAAATGAAGTAAAGCTTACCGCGATACAGTTGCTGCCGGAAGTGCAATAAGTCCTAACACAGCTTTCATTATTGCCGTAATCCTGGGTTGGCCCGCCACTATCGTAAAAACTTCCTGAACATGTACTTACCGGCTCGCCTGCACATATATTATCTGTAGGGCATGGGACACAGGAAAAAGAGCCCCTCCATCCGCTTCCATTGATCGTATCGTTGGAGACGAATTTAAAAGTTAAACAGCCGGTTGTTGAAATAACGGATGATGGTATGGAATTGCCGGTGAGTGTTGCAATCACCGGGTTGGTAACAGAAAATCCGTCATATATATATAAATAATCAACACCGTTTTCGAGATCAAAAGAGGTGAAAGAAATACGGAGGCAAGTGGATGGATTGACGTCATCAGAACAAAATGTCATTATATAAAATTCAGAAGTGTCATAGTCACCTCCATTTCCACCGCTATCGTAAAAATTGCCTGAACATGTACCGATGGAACCTCCCTGGTCAATCGTATAGTTCTGTGCAAAACAGTTGACAGTTGACAGTCCCGATACAGCCAAAATTATTATTAATAATTTTGATGCTGTATCGAGGATCCTCGATTTACTAATCCCGATCCCGATAACTATCGGGACAAACCGGGAAGTAAATCGGGATAGGCAGTTGGCAATGAAGAAGAAGAGATACAGGGGTTTCATTATTTTAACGAATCGGAATTTTAAAGTTATGTACTGTATTTTGTGTTTATGTGTTCGTGTGTATACTTGGTCAGAAGTCAATATAAATTGTGTTGATTTTCCTTATTAAAATCCTGAAAACGTCCCTTGTAAAAATAGTAGCTTTGATCTTTGCTTCAGCCTTGTGTGGCTATTATTTTTACAATTTGTTGGCGTGTCGTTATTTTCGTTCAAAATGGCAAATCATCTGGTTCGTTATTGTTATTAGCTTGTTCTTTATTGTCAGGTTCAGGTAAATCATACCACCCTGAAAGTTGCAAATAACAACGTTCTTCATCTTCATTTGGTGACCACCATCTTGCTAATGATATACGAACAAGTGTTCCTGCTGGAATTTTATCTACAGGATTTTGGAAACCAACATATGAGATATTTCGCCATCTAATTGGATAGCTATATCGAACTTTATCGTTGTAATCTTTTCGCATTAAATTTTTGTCAGGTATCCAAAAACCAACACTATTCTCAGGTATTTTCCCTGTTTCTGAAATATATCCACTTCCTCCACTTGTCCATTGAAGTTTTCCGTCAAATAATATTTCCGTACTTCCTTGCCAAATTTTGACTTTTAGTTTTTCTCTACACAGAATAAAACAACTCTACTTGCTCCAACTTCATCAAGTTTTTCAATGAAAGAATCAAAATCGAAATTTTTGAGAATTCTATCTTTATATGCAATTGTAAATATTTTTCCTAACTTGTTTCGGTCTCGTTTTAACTCTCCTTGTTGAGCATCTGCTTTTTTTTGCAAATCTCTAATTTCAGATGTAGGAGCAAGGTTAATTATATGACCATACTTTATATCAAGTTCGTTGAGTTTTGCTTGAAGTCGATTACTATTGACAAATGAGTATTTTGCTCCTCTTACACCTCTTCTTTGTCTTATGTCGCAAAAAGTATCAATGTTATTTTCGACTAATTTGTTAAAATATTCTTGCTCGGTAGAGTTATAAACTCCAATTGTAAAAAATTCCATTTTAATATGCTTTTCGAGATGTAAAATCAATTTCACCAAAAAGGTCAACAGTTCCTTTACCTTTTGTTAATTCATTCATTACTGTTTGCTGTGATTTGGTTCGATTAGAAGAAATAATATGATTTATTGAAATTTGTTGTTTCAATAACTCTTGTCCAATTAACTTACTCCTGTGACATTCTTCGGGTTTAGATTCACTACACATTATTGCAAGATTTATACTCTTAGAGTTTGCAGCAGTAAGCCTATTTAAGCTTTCTTTGAAAAAATCTTTTTCTTTTATTAAGTCATATACCACTTTCCCATCATAATTATAGCAACTCCTATCGGCAGGAAGTCCTCCCAAAATATCCCCAACAAAAACGTAGGTTATTCCGTTTTTTTTTAGTTCAATTTCAAGATGTGCCTGATTATATTGGGGATTCCATTTTGAATATGGTTTTGATCGAATATCAAGTAAAAAATGAATTCCAAAAGATTTTAATTCATTGATAAAATCCTCAATTTTTTTGTTGCCGTGTCCAATCGAATATATTGTTGAATCTTTCATTTTGATATTATACGCATTTTTTTCTTATCTTCCTAATGCACCACAACTTGAGCACATGAACACTTTCTTTATTTTACTGTGATTTACAGATGACTTGCTTTTTTTATTCAACTTATGAAATTATGTTCTATTGATAAATAACCTTTCCGGTATATACATCCTTATCGGTTACAATTTGTAAATAATATATTTCCTTAGCATAGTCTTTTAGATTAATTTGCAGGTGTAAGCCTGTCAGGGTTTTGAACCCTGACATGGTTTTGTTAAATATCAACTGTCCATTAACTTTATATAGTTTAATGTAAAGATTGGAGATATTTGTTACATCCATTTCAATCACAAACTCACCATTATTGGGATTAGGATAAAGCGTTAAACGATTTTCAACAAGTGAAAGTTGCGGTAATCCGGAAATTTCAGGAACCGTTATATCAATACTATCCGTACATCCGTTTACATCGGTTACAACCACTGAATAATTGCCGGCAAACAGGTTGAAGATAGTATCATTATCATATGGTGGGGGGGAGTTCCATAGATAAGTATATGGATAAGCTCCTCCTGTAACTATAACCCATGCCTTACCATCAGGAGTGTTATAGGAAGCAGTGTCAAAATCGGTTGATAAGATCATTCCGGGCGGGTCTATTATCGTTACACTATCTGCAGCGTTACATCCATTAGCATCTGTAAGGATCACATTATAAAGTCCTGAGGATAATCCTGTTGCAACTGAATCGGTCTGGGAATTTATATCATCCCACAGGTAAGTATAAGGAGGCACACCACCAACAGGGGTTACAGTTGCTTCACCGTCTGATTCACCATAGCAACTAATATCTTCACCGTTAAAGTCGGAAGTAACTTGCGCAAAAGCCGGAAGAGGTGGGGGATCAGTAATAGTAACATAGCCTGTTGAGATACATCCATTTGCATCCGTAACGGTGATGGTGTATGTACCGGCAGAGACACCCTGCAGGGTGTCTGTACTATCCCCATTATCCCATGAATAATAGTAAGGGGGAGTACCACCTGTGGAAGATGCAGCAGCTTCCCCATCCGATGCTCCATTACAGCTGACATCCTCACCATTATAGTCGGAGGTGACTATAACAATAACAATAATAGGAGCCGGCTCGGTGATCGTTACCGGTGCAGTTGTAATACAACCGTTATTATCGACAACAATTGCGATATAGTTTCCAGCACATAAACTGTCAATTAATGTATAGATCTCCCCGGGTATTGTGTCAGAAACAGATACATCAATCCATGCATAAGAATAAGGTAATGTTCCCCCTGATGGTGATACGATAGCTGATCCATCGCAAAAACCATTGCAGCTTGCATCGGTAGAGCCGGATATACCTGATGTTAAACCTCCGGGTTGGGTTAGAGTAACATTAGAAATACTTGTACATCCATTGGCATCGGTGATGGTTCCCGATATTGTACCGGCACACAAGCCCGTTGCCGCTGAATCCGTTTGTCCATCAGCCCAGAAATAGGAATAGGGCAGGGTACCTCCGGAAGGGGTAACGGTTGCAGTTCCATCGCAAGAGCCGCAGGTTATATTGGAGCTATCTGTGATAGCAGAGTTTAAAACCGTGGGTTGAGTTAGAGTAACACTGGCAGTTTTCATGCATCCATTGGCATCAATAGTTGCCACGATGAAATTTCCGGGACATAAGCCGGTTGCGGTAGAATCGGTTTGAGCGCTGGGATCACTCCATAGATATGTATAAGGAGGAGTGCCACCACTTGCGGTGAGCGAAGCCGAACCGTCACAAAGACCGTTGCAACTGATATTAGTACTATCTGTGATGGAGGAAGTGAGAGGTAGAGGTTCTGTTAGCGTTACATTGGAACTGTCTGTACACCCATTGGCATCAGTTATGAGAACCGTATATAACACACCGGCACAAAGTCCTGTTGCTATTGTGACAGATTGAACAGGTGACGTATTCCATAAATATGTATAAGGCGGTGTGCCGCCTGATGCTGATGTTGTTGCAGTTCCATCGCATAAGCCATTGCAGCTGATGTTGGAGCTATCGCTGATGCCGGTAAACATGGATGGTGGTTCGGTAATGATCATAGAATCCGTTATACTACAACCTGTGGCAATGATCACCGTAACTAAATGTGTGCCTGCAGGTAAACCTGTTACGCTATTAGCTGATAAAAATGATCCCAGGGTGGTATCCCCGCCTGACCATAAATAATCATAAGGTGATATTCCACCTGATACTATATTTACGGTTGCCCCGGCATCTGAACCTCCATAACAGGCAACATTACTATCCACTGATATTGATATGATAATTGAGTCGGGTTCGGTAATCGTTATAGAATCTATTACACTACATCCGAAAGTATCTGTTACAGTTACTTTATATTTTCCCGGGCATAAACCTGTAATGCTGGCGATGCTATCGCTCAAAGCGATTGTGTCGCTAAAAACCCAGGAGTAAGTATAGGGCGGTATACCACCAGTTTGTGTAACTGAAGCGCTTCCATCACAAGCGCCATTACAATTGACATTTGTACCTGTTAAATTAATTGATATGTTTAGTTCATTAATTATAGTATTTGTATTACTGACAATAGTTGCTGTACTGCTATCAATTGCACCGGACCCAATTAGCGTCCCTGTTGAGCTAACAATTGTAGCAGGAGAAGTTACAATTGTAGCAGCAGGATATTCATAACACCCTCCACTGTTTCCGGCGGAGTCGGTTTTGATTAAATAAGCATCAGCGCTTCCTGTTCCAAAACTATTCGTAAATCCCAGGATAATATACCCGCCATCTGTAGTTTGTTGAACAGAAGATCCAATATCACTGACTGCTCCACCATAAGTTTTTGTCCATAAAGTAACCCCCAATGCGTCTGTTTTAATCAAATAAACATCATCGTCACCTGCTCCGAAACTCCACGTAGAACCGGTGATAATATATCCATTGTCAACGGATTGCTGAATGGAATGGCTCTCATCTTCACTAGTACCACCATAAGTCTTTGTCCAGATGGTATCTCCGTTAGCATCGGTTTTGATTAAATAAACATCTACTAATCCAGCTCCAAAACTGGTTGTATTTCCTGTTATAATATATCCACTATCATTAGTTTGCTGAACTTCAGAGCCAATATCATCGCTTATTCCTCCATAAGTTTTTGTCCACAATGTATCTCCAACAGAGTCGGTTTTGATTAAATAAATATCAGTACTTCCAGCACCAAAGCTTGCTGTATAGCCAGTGATAATATACCCTTGGTCAGCAGTTTGTTGAACCGAATATCCATAATCTGTGCTATCTCCACCATATGTTCTTGTCCATATAGTATCTCCAATTGAATCGGTTTTGATTAAATAAACATCAGATCCACCTGCACCAAAACTTGCTGTATAGCCGGTGATAATATACCCGTTATCAGAAGTTTGCTGAACCGATTCAGCAATATCGGGATATATTCCTCCATAAGTTTTTGACCACAATGTATCTCCATTACCATTCGTACGGATCAAATAAACATCATTACCACCTGCTCCAAAACTGTTTGTATATCCTGCAATAATAAACCCTCCATCTATGGTCTGCTGAATAGAATTGGCAACATCAGCGCTGTCTCCTCCGTATGCTTTTGTCCATAGAGTATCTCCAAAAACATTCATCCTGATCAGGTAAACATCCTCGCCTCCTGCTCCAAAACTATTTGTTCCTCCTGCAATAATATACCCGCCATCAGTAGTTTGCTGAACCGACATTCCATCATCGCTGTCTGTTCCGCCAAAGGTCATTTGTCCCTGTGAGAGTGGGAGTTGACTGTAGGCAGCAGGCAGTAAGCAGCAGGTAATGAAGATAAAGAATATTGTTATCCAACAGGATACCATTATCTTCCTGTAGGAGAGGCGTCTTGGGCGGAAATGCCGAACAGGAAATAACTTATATTGATATAAAAAATTCAAAAATTAACTTAATTATTTAGTGTAAATTTACTAATATTATTCTAAATAGACGAAAATTTATTAATATGGTTGCTTGTTCTTAAGAAATTTTAACACAGATTTTTAAACACAGGAGTCCTTTTATAAAAAGTATGATTTCTTTACTGAAGAGATGTTTTTTTTTAATTTTACAATTTCGTTTCCATGTTTTGGATTGGAACGAACCGGCAATGAAATTCTATGAGAAATACGGGGTTCAATTTGATCCCGAATGGATCACCTGCAAATTGGATGAAGGGCAAATTGCCGGTTTATGTGATATCAACTTTTCCAAAGTTTAGAACTTTGGAAAAGTTTGTTACACATTACTTCCCAACAGGATTATCAAGAACCGGCAACTTGGATGTAACTGCTCTTTTTTCTGTTTGTATGTCAAGCTCTTCAAAAAGAATTGCCTCAGGAACGATAAAAGATGCGGGAATACCATTCAATGACCACCGGTCTGACTGGTACCATGAATACCCGCTTGTGTTATCACCATTTAAAACAGTATTGTATGCAAATTGTTTACCGGTGGCGGCAAGAATTCTTTTCAGGGATTTGATAGATAAACTTTCCAATTCAACGGTACGAACAAGTTCCTCGTTGCCATTTTTAATTGATACTTTATAAACATATAATGGTCTTGAGATAGTTGCTTTTTGTTCATTACCTGAACCGTAAGAAAAAAACATTGATTGTTCCCCTTTTTTCTCTATTCCTGAATTAGGACACTCAAATTTTCTAATAATAAAAGCATAATCCAGGTCTTCTTCTTTTGCAGCATCAATCAGTTTTTTCTTTAATTCATTTTTTGATATTCCATTGGAGGTTGAAACTGAGATTACCCCGGGACCTATATCCGATGCTATACCTCCGCTTTGGAGAACGATCCTTTTATGACCGTTTGAATTTTTGACTTTTGGAGTTGGAGTCCGTCCATTTAATAGATTTTTTAATACGCCATCTTCAACTAACATTAATTCTTCTTCCGGTATTACGCCTTCTGCATCAACTTCAAAATTTCCGATCAGGTTTTTTTCTTCAAATTTTTTCAATTTGGGTGTCGCTTTTATTGTCAGATCCCTGGAGATAATTTTTTTATTCATCCTTGATTCAATAGGATTTTCCAGTGTGGCCCCCATCATTGACGCCATTTGCGGCTGGCTTAAAATTGGTTTGCGTTTTGCAATTAACCCGGTATTTCCTGAAAAGAATTTCTGGGCAAATATTTCCGCAACAGCTTGTCCTTCAAATAATACAGGCCCGGAATATGAATCATCAAAAACAGGAGCATTTCTTATTTCAACAAGCTTATCTGCCATTGCCTTAACTTTTATTTTCATTTCCTCTTTGGAAGGCAGGTCTTCAGGTGTTACTCCATAGTAAAGTAAGTGATCGTAAAGCGGTTCACCGTCTTCTGCCTGTGTTTGACCAATAACCCGGATTGCGGATAATGTTACAGGATATTTTGTTTCTGTTTCTTCGCTGTTTAAAAAATACACATCAGCATGGTATAAGAAGATCGAAACATTTGATGAAAAGATGCCGGAATAATCATTAAATATACCTGATAACTCTTTAGCCGTATTTTCCCATTTTCTTTTATCAAATTTAAACGCAACATCCGGAATGTTCAGTTTAACTTCAGGTGCTTTATTAAAATCATCCAGAGAAGCATCTTCTTCTGAAAGATTTTGCTGATTGATTGCGGAAATTTTCCCCTCATAGGTCTCTGCCGCACTTTTATATTTACTGTCGGTAGTTTTCCAAAAAGAGCGCCTTATGCCGTAATATTCATCATCAAGAGGAATGCTTTCACTAAATGAGTATGACCACATGCTGTTCATATCAACAAAGTTTTCATTATTACGTTTATAGTCACCAACCATGACACGAACTTGCTGTTTCCTGTAAGGAATTTGTTCAGAGCTGATAATAGCGCCAAGTGTGGAACTGATATATAATGTTTTTGCATCACTGACAGTGTAGCTTATAAAGAAAGGACTTTTAAGATTTTCAATAGTTAGTTTTTCCATATTGCGGCTCAGTTCACCTTTCATGGCTTTTTTAATTATGACCTGAGTTTGCTCCTGGCTGAAAAGATTTTTATTTGAAAAGAATACTATTGAAAATACTACAAATACTGCGAAGAATGATAATTTAATTGGTCCCATTTTATTAAGGTTTTTTAAATGAATAATTCATAATGTGGATAAGCCACAACCAAACAGTTAAATAGGTTTTATGGCTACGAAATTCGAAAATATACGAATATACGAAATGTGCGTTTTAGTAATGTTATGTTTTAAAATTCATGTAGCTTGTATTAAATTGTTTTTGTATATTCGTAATTAAATTCGTATTTCGTAGAGATGTTACCTTTCCGAATCGGGTCGAGGCAGGATTGGCGGTTTTTCCTGGGACTTACTTTTCTTTTGCATCTCAATTTGTTTGACAAATAAAACTGGTGAGATTGCAGTTACCGGCACCCTTCCCGACTCAGCCCCGCATGTCCCTGTAAATATTTCGGGTTTATCTCCTGCTGCTTCAATTTGCGAGAACATGGCAAGCGGAGTACCAACAAGATCAACGCCACGAACCAGCTCATCAGGACGTCCATCTATATATACACGATATACCTCGGTTGGTGTAACATTAAATGCATTTGGTATAAACCTGCCGGTCATGGTAAAGCCGCCTCTGACATTTGCAAATAAATAACCGTATTCCTTATCCTGATTTTTAACTTCTTTAATTAATTTTTTTCGCAATTCTTCCATTGAAAGTGGTTTTGTAGTTTCCACGATCAGGTTCGACTGACGGGATACAGTTTGTCTTCCCGGTTCAGCTCTTCCATGCCCGTTTGAATTAGGGAAATTTTCAATTGGACAGCGGGACATAAGAAATTTTTTTAAAACACCATTTTCCACAACATTAACTTTTGTACCTTTAATTCCCTGGTCATCATATTTATAATACCCGTTCAGATCCTTACCGTTATAGTTTTCTAATGTTGGATCCATAATTACGCTTATATGATCGGGAAGGACATTTTCACCAACTTTTTTCTTAAAGGTCTGGGCATCGGATTCACTTTTTTGTCTTTGTCCCTCAATGCGGTGTCCGAAAATTTCATGGAAAAACACACCTGATGCTTCTCCGGAAAGAAGTGCCGGTCCGGCATAAGGTTCAACAACCGGGGCATCCTTCAGCGCAACCAGCTTTTTTACCATTTCATTTGCATCACTTATTATTTTTTTATCATCAGGAAGATCTACAGGATTAAAAGCAAAATATGATTTATATAGTGGTAAGACCATTCCATCTTCAGATTTAATGCTACCACTTATAAAAAGCCGTGCATAAACCCTGTTCTGGGCTATTTTGGCGCCTTCTGAAGAAACAAAATATTTTCTTTCAATAGTAAAATTAATATTTGCACCGCCTATAAAAATATCAGGATTATCTAAGAATGGTTTTGAATATTTTTTAATTTTTTCTTCCCATAAGGCATGGTCAAAGTTAGTTTCACCGGGCTTTACAGGTGGTTCATAATATTCAGATGCTTTTTCTTTTGAAAAATCAGGTGATCTATCTTCTTCTTCTACTTTTACAGCAATATTTGCTTTGACTTTTGCTAATTTATTTGTCGCCTCTTTATAAGCATTATCGGTCTCTTTCCATAAAACCTGGCGAATAGCATCGGGATTATCTTCAAGAGAAAGTATTATGCCACCAGACATTGAATACATATAACGGCTATAATCTTCTCTCAGTTCATGAAAGTTATCTAATTCATTGCTTCCAACACGAACCATAATGGTTAAAATTCTTTTTTTTGATTCCTTTGAGTAAGTTAAGTTCCCAAAAGACGAGCTAATCTCTGTAGTAAATAATTCATCTACCCTGTAATTCATATAATAGGGCGGTGTCTCCTGGTCTTTCAAGCCGGTCATCTGGAGGTTTAATTCATCAGACAGAATGTCAAGCAGCTTATCCTGTGCCCTTGAAATATTTGCGAAAAACAGGGACAAAACCAGTGGGATGCAAAGCAATAATTTTTTTAGAATAAAATTTTTCATAAGTTTTTTTTTATTATATTACGATGTTATGTCCTTAATTTTTCAAAAGTAATAATTTTTTAATCAGCTTTCCAAAAGTATAAAATCATTCAGATGAAAAAATAAAGTTTATATCTTTGTTCTATGGTCTATGTCGGGAGATAAGTAAGTAAAACATAGCCCTGTACTGCATTTAGCAGCGAACCGGTTGAAAAGAAAAAATGAATAAAGCAAAGAAGGTAGCGTTTTACACAATTGGCTGCAAGCTGAACTTTTCTGAAACTTCCACACTTTCGAGACTTTTTACGGGCAGTGGTTTTGATAAGGTAGGATTTAATGATGAGCCGGATATTTATGTTATCAACACGTGTACAGTTACTGAAAACGCAGACAGAAAGTGCAGGCAAATTATCAGGCAGGTACTGGCAAAATCGCCGGATGCATGTATTGCCGTGGTAGGGTGTTTTGCACAGATGAAGCCGGATGAGATTGCCGGTATTGAGGGGGTTGATATTGTTTTAGGTACGGATGAGAAGTTTAATATCGTTGAATATTTTAAAGGGACGAGGGGTGTGGGACGAGGGACGGGAGTTGAGAATTACAGGAAGAGGGGGAAAGCTATAATAAGGTATTCTGAAATAGACCATATCAATCAATTTATTTCTTCATATTCCATTGATGACAGAGTGCGTTCGTTCTTAAAGATACAGGATGGATGTGACTATTCCTGTTCTTTTTGTGTTGTTCCTAAGGTGAGGGGAAAAAGCAGGAGCGATACAATTGAAAATATCGTCAATTTGGCTCATGATATTGCCAAAAAGGGGGTGAAAGAGATTGTATTAACTGGGGTGAATATTGGGGATTTTGGGAAGAACGATACCGATATACTAATGAATACTAATTATACTAATAGAAAGAATCAAAATGAAACATTTTATGAGTTAATTCAGGAATTAGAAAAAGTTGAGAGTATTGAAAGATTCAGAATATCATCTATTGAGCCCAATTTACTTAGTGATGAGATCATTGAATTTATTGCCGGGTCAAAACGTATCATGCCGCATTTTCACATTCCTTTGCAGGCGGGTTCAAACAAAATATTAAAGTTGATGCAAAGGAGATATTCCAAAGAATTGTTCGAGGAAAGGATAAGGACAATTAAAAAGCTGATACCCCATTGCTGTATCGGTGTGGATGTGATTGTTGGGTTTCCTGGTGAGACAGAAGAAGATTTTCGGGAAACATGTAATTTATTGAATCAATTGGATATTTCTTATCTTCACGTTTTTCCATATTCTGAAAGGGAGAACACTGTTGCCCTTAATATTAAAGGAGCCGTTTCCAAAAAAGAGAGAAATAGCAGGAGCAAAATATTGCAAAATTTATCTGTAAAGAAGAGAAGATTTTTCTATGAGCAAAATCTTAATAAAACCGGCTCTGTCTTATTTGAATCGGGAAAATTCGCAAGCTCGCAGCCGGCAAACAGCATTCGGCAAGTTACAGACAAGCCACCTGAAAGCCTCAAAATAACTGCCATTGATAGGACATATGATATAATCTATGGATTTACGGAAAATTATATTAAGGTAAAAGCACAATATGACCCTGGTTTAGTAAATCAGGTAAAAAAAGTTGTACTTTCGGAGATTGATTATGATGGGATTGTTAAGGTGGATAGAATTTGTTAATTAAATGTATCGAATTTTTAATGTTTTGCCACAAAAACACTAAAACACTTAATTTCACAAAAATAATTTAGTGGGATTTTGTGCTTTTGAGCTTTAGTGGCTCCGCCAGCTGGCGGATTAATTAACTTGTAAAGCTATGTTCTTATATGAAAAATATTTAATTTTGTAATGAATTCTTTTGTTGTTGTTGAACCGGCAAGACATAGAATTAGAAAACTACCAAACTAATAATAATATCCAGAACATTTCAATCATAAATCGCAATCTCAAATCGTAAATCGCACATCTCATGTATCCTACAATAACTGACCTCATCAAGGACCTCTTCGGTGTTTACATCCCCTTACCCATCCAGAGCTTTGGTTTTTTTGTGGCTTTAGCTTTTATAATGGGCGCTTATGTTATGGCAGTAGAGCTTAAAAGGAAAGAAGGTGAGGGATTGCTTGAGCCCGTAAAACAAAAGAAGTTGAAAGGAGCGCCTGTAAAGATTACTGAACTTATTATTTCCGCTATTATTGGCTTTGCCCTCGGGTATAAGATGTTAGACATTATACTTAACTACGGCCCTTTTGTTGAAGATCCTCAGAGCTTTATCCTTTCTTCAAGAGGGAGCTTCTTAGGAGGCATTATTGGTGGCGTATTGTCAGCGTACCTTAAATATAGAGAAAAAGAGAAGAATAAATTGGACGAACCAAAATGGGTTGAAGAAACCCTGCATCCTTACCAGTTAATAGGGAACATTGTGTTGATAGCAGCCGCAGCAGGGTTGTTGGGAGCAAAGATCTTTCATAACCTTGAAAATATTGATGAACTAATTGCCGACCCGGTTGACGCGCTTATCTCTTTTAGCGGACTCACATTTTACGGTGGTTTGATATGTGGTACTGTAGCTGTGCTATATTATGTAAAGAAAAAAAATATCGGTATTGTTCATATGGTTGATATTGCCGCACCGGCATTATTTCTGGCTTATGGTATCGGAAGAATAGGTTGCCAGGTAGCCGGTGACGGTGACTGGGGCATACCTAATGATCTTCCCCAACCGGCATGGCTGAGCTTCCTGCCTGAGTGGGTATGGGCTTATGATTATCCCAACAATGTGTTTGGAGTGGATCTTCAAAAGGATTTTGCAAGAATGGGGCTTACAAGCATAACAGGTAAAGCATACCCTACGCCAATATACGAATCAACAATTTGTATTCTGTTATTTGGATTGCTATGGGTAATTCGTAAAAAGATCACTATACCGGGAGTTTTGTTTTGTATTTACCTGGTATTAAACGGAATAGAACGGTTTTTTATTGAAAAGATCAGGATTAATGAAGTATACCACATTTTTGAGTATAAAGTAACGCAGGCAGAGATTATTTCAGTAGTTCTGATAATTGTAGGAGTGATTGGAATTTGGTATTTTATGCGTAGAGAGAGACTTCGCAGCTAGTATAACTTTTCAATAAAATAGTAACATATAATCATGCTATTAAATCTCAAATAACAAATTACAAATCTCAAATCTCAAATAAATACTAATTACCAAAAAATCAAATTCAAAACAGAATTCGCCTTTCTATTGTTTTTGCGCATTACTTTGTTTGTTTTTTTTGAACATTGGAGTTTGATATTTATTTGTTATTTGGTGCTTGTCATCCGATAGCTATCGGATTGGAATTTTTAGAACAAGATTATGTATATGTTTTAATGAAACGCTATACTAGTATTATATTGTATGTTTTTCAATATCTATATTATTATTACTAATCTCATCAATAGTTTTTAACGTGGTTTGGTATAATTTTTTTTCTTTCGGGACAATATCCGGTTTTTCAGCATCCCCTCAAAAAATGCATGAAGGGGAAATATCAATGCGGCAAGAGCGGCATTAAAAGCGAGCTTAATTGCAGGCGCTCCTCCGGTAAAACGCTCTATATATGGGTCTAACAATACCAAAGTAAATTCAAAGAACAGAAGGAATGTAAAAAACACGATACCTTCTGCCCAGCGAACTGGTATAGTCAACCTGCCTAGCATTGACATAACAATAAATAACAGTACAATAAATATCAATATCCCCGAATACTGAAGGTTGTTTCTGCGTGCTTCCAGTTCAGCTTTAATCTTCGCCTCCGCTTCTGCCTTTGTCTTCTCCTCTACCATCTTCTTTTCCATTTCATACCTGGCTTCAATGCGTCCGATTTCTTTTGATTTGTCTTCGTTATGCAAGCTGTCTTGCATCTCGGTAGAGAGGATATGGTACTCGTATGCTTTTTTATAATAGTCCATTATTTCAGAGGAGGGTAACGAGGATTTTTTACCCATTGCAGCATAGATATTGCTTAACATATAAGAAGCTTTTTTGATCTCTTCCGGATAGCCAAGTTCATTACTGATTTCCAAAGAACGGCTGCAATAGTCAATAGCATTATCAAAGTTATTCATGGAATAATAAAGACTTCCAATATTATCCAAGGCATTGGCGATTCCTTTCCGGTGATTGATCTCTTCTAATAGTTTTAAACTTTTTAGAGAATATTCCAGCGCCTTGTCGTAAATGTTCTGAATTTTATATATATATCCGATGTTATTTAAAGATGTAGCAATACCTTGTTTATGATCAATCTCCTCAAATTTATTTAAACATTTATGATAATATTCCAAAGCTTTATCATACCTGCCCTTGTCATCATAAACCGTTCCGATATTATTCAGGGAAAATGCAGTACCCTGTTGGTCGCCTGTATTTTCCTTTATTTTTAAGCTTTCAAAATGATGTTTCAATGCCTTATCATACTCGCCTAGATGATGATAGAGCAGACCGATGTTATTCAGTGAGGTGGCAATTAAATGATTGTGACCAATTGCTCTTGCTTCCTTTAAGCATTTAAAGAAATATTTTAATGCCTTATCGTTCAAACCCCTTAATTGATAGATCATGCCAATATTGTTAAGGGAGTAAGCAAGACCTTTTTGGTCACCCAGGTCTTCTTTAATTTTTAGGCTTTTTAAGTAGTATTCCAGCGCTTTTTCGGGTTGTCCCTGATGTTGATATATAAAGCCGATATTATTAAAGGTAGCAGCTATTCCCTTTTTATAGTCAATTTCCTGAGCCAGTACAAGTGCCTGCCCCCAATAATCTAATGCTTTATCAGGTTGTGAGCGATAAAATTGTTCCCCGAGAATAAGGAGGATGTTGACTTTTACAGTATCTTGCTTTGCAGTTTGAAGGATGTTTAGAAGACTGTCGGTTTTTGGATTTATGATTTCGAATTTTGTGGTATCGGTTTGGGCAAAAGAGTTTAGTGTTTCCAGTTTACAGTAAAGACTTACAAGAATGATTATTATGATAGTTTTAATCAGATAGTCCACGACTTTGACTTTAGTTATCCTCTTTTTCATCTCAAAGAAAATTATTCATCACCTGGATAATCCATCCCCAAATTATAAAACACAAATGACCAGATGTCGGCACTTTCTTCAATTCTCATGGATGTTGGTTTGCCGGCACCATGTCCTGCCATCACTTCAATACGTATCAAAACAGGGTTTTCACCCCTGTGTTTTTTCTGCAATGTTGAAATAAATTTAAAAGAATGTGCCGGCACAACCCTGTCATCGTGGTCAGCGGTAGTGACTAAAGTTGCAGGATATTCCACACCTTTTTTAATATTGTGAAGAGGTGAGTATGAATACAGGTTTTTAAAATGAACGGAATCATCGCTTGACCCGTAATCACCGGTCCATGCCCAGCCGATAGTGAATTTATGAAAACGCAGCATATCCATAACACCTACACTGGGCAATGCCACTTTGAACAGACCGGGTCGTTGGGTCATGCACGCGCCTACAAGCAAGCCGCCATTTGAACCGCCGGATATGGCAAGTTTTTCAGGTGATGTGTATTTTTCTCTTATGAGGTATTCAGCTGCAGCGATAAAATCATCAAAAACGTTTTGTTTATTGAGCTTGGTGCCGGCTTTATGCCATTCTTCTCCATATTCACCGCCACCCCTGATGTTGGCTTCTGCATAGATGCCTCCATTTTCAAGAAATACAACACTGCTGATACTGAATCCCGGAGTTAAACTGATATTAAATCCTCCATAACCGTATAAAAAGGCAGGATTTTGACCGTTTAATTCAATACCCTTTTTGTGAACAATGAACATGGGTATTCTTGTTCCGTCTTTACTGTTATAAAATACTTGACTAGTTTCGTAAATACTTGTATTAAATCCCAGATCAACTTTGTAATGAACAGTTGAGATATTTGTGTTTATGTTGTATTTGTATATGGTTGAAGGAGATGTGAATGTAGAAAAGGAATAAAAGGCAATGCTGTCGTCTTTTGTCCCACTGAAGGCGGATAAGGTACCAATGGATGGTAGTTCTATTTCATTTTCAAGATCGCCATTAAGATCATAAACATACACTTTGCTATTGGCATCTTTCATATATCCGGTAACTATTTTTCCACCGGCAAGGGTTACACTTTCAAGAACATCTTGTTTTTCGGGAATAATATCTTCCCAGTTATCTTCTTCGGGGTTTTCGGGGTCTATAAATACTAACCTGCATTTAGGTGCATTGTTGTTGGTTTTTACCAATAATAGATTTTTGATATTATCTATAACATTATAGTCGTATTCAAATCCTTCGGCAATAAGCTTGAACCCGGTATCTTCTTTTATCAGATCCTTACAATACATTGAATTACCACTTGTGGATTCTGATTCATATAGAATTGCAAAACGTTCATCTTCAGTAACATCAACTCCAAAGTTTCTCAGCGGGTGTTTTTTGTCCTGATATATCAGTTTATCTTCACTTTGGTCAGTTCCAACCTGATGATAATAGACTTTATGGAATTCGTTTTTTTTGGATAATTCCTTTCCTTTTCCGGGGGCATCATACATGCTGTAATAAAATCCGCTATCCTTCCAGGCAATTCCAGAAAATTTGATCCAATCGAGGGTGTCGCCAAGTGCTTTTCCTGATTCAATATCTATAATAAGAAACCGGTTCCAATCAGATCCTCCTTCGGCAATACCGTAAGCAGCGTATTTAGCATCATTTGACACACTGAAATCGGTTAAGGCGGTTGTGCCATCCTCTGACAATTTATTGGGGTCTATAAGCACCCTGGGTTCTCCGTCAATGCCTTTATGAACGTATAGTACGCTCTGGTTCTGGATACCGTCATTTTTATAAAAAAAGTAATATTCGCCTTTCTTGAAGGGTGTTGAATATTTTGGGTAATTCCATATCCTGGTAAGCCGCTCCCTGATCTTTTCCCTGAATGGGATCTGTGATAAATACCCGAAAGTAACTTCATTTTGTGCTTTAACCCATTGAGCTGTCTCTTGTGAATTATCATCTTCCAGCCACCTGTATGGGTCGGCTACTTCGGTCCCGAAATAATTATCTACATGGTCCGCTTTTTTGGTTTCGGGATAACTCAATACGTGTTTATCCTTACCGTTTTGGTAACAGGCAGACAACAGGACTATTACGCTACATGCAATAATATGCATGTGATGACATAGATTTTTTTTCATATTTTATAGTATCGGAATTATAATAATTTGCCACTAAAACACAAAAGCACAAAATTTCACGAAATTACTTTACGAACCTTTTGAATCCAGGTATATTTATGATAACATTTTTGTGGAATTTAGTGTTTTAGTGCTTTCGTGCCTGCGCACCGAAGTGCTTCGGCACACAGGTGTGGCATTTTTTTTATTAATTTACCTGCCTTTGCCGAAACGGCTTCGTGCAGGCAGGCAAAGTTATGTTCTTTTTTCCTATGTTTTCAAATTGTCAATAAACGCTGCAATATGGTCAATGTATTGTTGTTGCAAAATGCCTAATCCTTGCAGGTGATTTCCATTAAATACAATCAAACCTCTATTCTGATTTTTCTTTATTAATTCGTTACAGTCCTCAACGGTGGTAAAGGTATCTTGTGTTCCAGCAAATAATAGCATTGGAATTTCTATATTATTTACTTTTTCTTTAACTGTTTTTGCACTTATAGGTAATAATATTTTTCTATCTTTCTCCTTTTCAATTCTCTTGGCAAGAATGGCAGGGTCTGTAACCACACCTTCTGCAATTAAGAATTCAAATTCGTTCGTTTCTGTAATCATAAATGCCAATAATGTCCCCATTGACATCCCGTATATTCCTGTTTTGGTTTTTTGATAGTTTTTATTTGCAAATTGAATTACTGTTTGCAGGTCAGAGGCGAATTCATCATAATACAGTTGGTCACTGTAATACTCAATTTTTTTGCGGCAATTGAAGCTAACGGCTGGGTGCTTATTTCAGTGCGGAAATAAAGCGCACTTCAATTTCAAACTAAAACAAATTTAATTAATTATAATAAACTTTCCTAACCCACCAAACTCCGCATTGAATAAGCAACTTGTTAGTGCCAATGCTATTCTCCTATCAGTCAGTAATTATTATTTTTCCTGTCGTGATAATTTTGTTGTTCTTTGTTAAGCGAATAAAATAAATTCCGCTTGGTAAATTGTCTCTGTCAATTATTACTTTGACTCCCGAAATATGATTTATTGTTTTTATTTTTTGTCTGTATATATTATAAATGTAAAGTTCTCCATTGTTGATTTCAGAATTAAATTGAAGTGTAGTTGAAAAGCTAAAAGGATTCGGAAAAGCATTTATTAAGTTATTCATTATAGTTTCTTTTATTCCAGCACTTCCATTATATTTTGCAATGTAATTAGCAATATTATTGTCTGCTGTGGTAAAGAGTCCACCTGCATAAAGTTCAGAATTATATACGGCTAATGCCCATACTTCATTATTCATGCCGGATCCTAAAGCAGACCAGTTTGTTCCGTTCCACTTGGCAACCCGATTAGCAGAGATACCACCCGCAATAATGAAACGTCCTCCAGCATAAAGGTCTCCGTTATAAACAACTAATGCATCTACAAGATCATCCATTCCTGTACCAATTGCTGACCATGTTGTACCATTCCATTTAGCAATTTTATTTGCCGGATTGCCTCCTGCAGTTGTAAAATGACCACCTGCATATAATTCCCCATTGTAAACTGTCAACGCAGAAACAGGATTGTTCATTCCTGTACCCACTGCTGACCATATTGTATCATTCCATTTGGCAATATAATTTGCAGAGTTACCTCCTGCTGTTGTAAAACTTCCTGCTACATATAATTTATTATTGAAAACAGTCAATGCACTAACACCTAAATTCACCCCCGTGCCCACTGCTGACCAACTTGTTCCATTCCATTTGGCAACACTATTAGTAGTAGTGCTACTTGCTGACAAAAACATTCCTCCAGCATAAAGTTCCCCATTATATACCGCTAATGCCGAAACATATTCTGCACCCACATTAGTTCCTATTCCATTGCCAACGCTTGACCAACTTGTTCCGTTAAATTTCGAAATAGTACACAAATGCAAGGTGTCGCTGCACTGGTAACCTCCTGCATATAGCTCTGAATTATAAACAGCAAGTGAATAAACATTGTTGGTTATATGCCTATTAGCACTTGACCACGTTGTTCCGTTCCATTTAAGAACATCTCTTGTAGTATCGCTTATATTGTTAAATAGTCCTCCGGCATAAAGTTCGGAATTATAGACGGCTAAAGCACCAATACGACCAGTCGGACCTGTTCCTACAGGAGACCAAACTTGTGCTTTTGTGATAGAACTTAGTAATAAAATTACTATCATTATTAGAAATATTTTTTTCATATTATTGTCGTCAGTGTTTATAGTGCTGACTCCGTACTTTTTATATTGATTATATCGACTTTTAGCATTGGCACTAACGTTTTGCGGCTTTCTGCTGTGTGGCTTCCCTGACAATAACTATGACTAATGACAACCAGTAACCAGTAACCAGCACCCAGTACCCAGCATCCCTACATAAAAGCAGGGCATGGAACTGCTTTTGGTCCAATAAAAGGCCTGATGCCTATAATTATCTCGTGTGTGTTAGAACTGTAATTTTTTAACTGAGACAATGTAAAGTCATAAGCATAGCCAATTTCTAAAATATTACCTATATTAAAACCCACTAATCCTGCAATGGCATCAGTTTTCCTGTAGGAAATACCCACCCAGAACTTATTCATCCAATCATATTTCAGGTTTATATCAACTGAAACGGGATATAGGATTGCAAGCTTAACATGGGCAGAGGGTATGATAGATCCCCTTTTTGTTTTTATTCTATACCCGGCTGTTACAAAATAATGATTATTGAGCTTATTGTTGGTCCCGATGAGTTTCATTGGCAATATTTGGTGGACAGATATTCCGGTAAAATAATTATCTGAATATAGCCATAATCCGGCACTTGCGTCCGGGGTGAAAGTATTTACGGATTGCACTGCCGGGTCATCAGGTTTTGGCACCATCATTGCTTCCCCGTCAATTTTATATTGTAAAACACCGCCAGAGAAACCCAATGATACTTTTAGCTTACGGGTGATCTTCACATGATAGGAATATGAGAGATACGCGCCCATTTTGCTGAAAGGACCGGTTTGATCGTGAATTATATATCCCCCTATACCTTCATGATTTTCTGTCTGAAGTTTTTTTCTATTTTTCAAAGGGGCATTGATGCTCAGGAACATTGTTTGGGGCGCAGCTTCAAATCCAATCCATTGGGTCCTGTACCCGATCTTAGTATCTATGTATCCTTTGCTGCCACCAACAGCAGGATTTAAAAGATAATTGTTGAATATGTATTGAGTGTAATGGGGGGACTGTTGTGCGAAACAGCTTACTCCGTGAGATAATACAATTAAAAAAACAATATGTCTTTTCATTGATCTAATTTATACAATTTAGTACAAGCACTCAGTCAGTAGTCGCCAGTAGGCAGTCTCCAGTCGGCAATTGACAATGACAATAACTATGACAATGATTAATGACACCCAGCATCCATGCAATCATGCAATCATGCATCCATGCAATCATGCAATCATGCAATCATGCATACATACAAACCAACATCCAGTTTTTACCTAACAATAGTCACCGAACCAGCGAATGTTTTATCAGCGCTCTTAACTGTTATCACATAATAATACACTGCTGCGGGCAGGTCTATTCCCATTGATCTGCCATCCCATTCCTGTATGTATTCAACTGAACTGAAAACCAGTTCACCCCACCGGTTATATACCTTTATTTCACAGCCGGGATAATCCGAAATGTTCATTATCTCCCAGGTATCATTTATGTCATCACCATTAGGTGTGAATGTATTGTACGGGAATATTTCGCATTCCTCTTTAGTAATGATAACATCATCAGCAGCAATACAACCGTCATTATCTGTTATGGTTATGGTATAGGTACCTTCTGACAAGTCTGTTGCAAGTGCTGTAGTTTGTCCGGAAGGTCTCCAAAGATAAGTGTAAGGGGCTGTTCCGTTTGAAATACTTACGGTTGCCGTTCCGGTATTAGCATTACCGCACTGTACATCTGTTACATCAATGTTGCCGGTTAACGGGTTTTGTTCAGCAGGTGTAAAAGAACCGGTAGCTGTACATCCTTTGTTATCAGTAATTGTAACCGTATAGGTTGTACCAATACATAATCCTACAGCTAATTGACTGTTGCCGGCATTATTATCCCATGAGTAAGTATAAGGTGAAGTGCCTCCTGATGGGCTAACAGAAGCTGTGCCATCACACACTCCGTTACATGTTGCATTAGTGCCTGTAATAATTGTTGTTAAAACAGAAGGTTCAGAGATAATAATACTTATAGTAGTGTCACAATCGTTGGCGTCAGTAACGGTAATATCATAAGTGCCGGCACATAGCCCGGTTGCAGTAGCTGAAGTGCCGCCACCTGGAGACCACAAATAAGTATAGGGAGTGGTGCCTCCTGAAGGGCTAACAGTTGCATCTCCATCGCAATAGGCGTTGCATGATACATTGGCGCTTGAGGTTATGGAAGCGGTTAACAGAGGGGGTTCAGTGATGGTAACAGTTGCAGTTGTATAGCAAGTACCCATGGTAACTAAAACAGTATAAAAGCCTGGACAAAGTCCGGTAGCGATTTTGGAAGTTTGTGAACTATCGTCATCCCATAGATAAGTAGGCATTGGAAGAGATGGATTTGCCTCAGCTTGTCCATCGCAAGCACCATTGCATGAGATATTGGTAGGTGAGATGGTAGCGGTTAAAAGCGAATCTTCAATAATGGGGATGCTTATTATTGTATCACAGCCGCTGGTATCGGTAACGGTAACATTAAAAGTGTCTGCACAAAGCCCGGTAGCAAAATTGGCGGTTTGCGATTGTGGATCATCCCAGAGAAATGAATAATTACCTGCCCCCCCTGATGTATCAATAAAAGCCTGACCATCGCAGTCTCCGTAACATGTGACTTGTTGGGTTTGTATAAAGTTAATAATTATTGGAGGAACACATTGGGCAAATGCCGTAAAGGGAAAGGCAAGACAGATAAATATGAGGATATTTGTATGAAAATATGACTTTTTCATCCGGATCATCTGATATAATCAGGGTGTAAAATTAATAAATGCTAAAGATAATGATATTTTTGGTTAAATATAGCTAAATAATGAACAGTCAAATCCAAAAAATTCATATTTTTACAGTGTGGAATAACTTAGTTTTTAGGCGAATACCCTGATGATTATCATAAGAATGGCAGAGTTCCCACAGAACGGTTTAGATGTATTACAAGATAAGAAATAGAAAAATGACTAAAATTATTGAAAAGCCAGAAGATGTTATAAAATACCCTTATATTTTAGAATTGCTCGGATTACCGGAAAAACACCAGTATTCAGAGTCAAAGTTGGAACAGGAAATACAAAAGGAAGCTGCTTACCTGAAATTAACAATGTCAAAAAAACAAAACTGATAATGAAAAAGACCTTTTTAATTTTATTCTTTTCAGCAGCAATATCATGCCAGGTGTTTGCCCAGGACCAGCAATACCAGGTAGATACTGTATATGCTGAACTTGATACTGTAGATCAGAGAGCCGAAAGATTTTACAATAAAGGAATTAGTAAATTTCAGAAGGGGGCATACAGCCCGGCATTGGCTGATTTTAGTGAGGCGATTGCCCTTAGACCCGATTTTGATAAAGCATATTATAACCGTGGTAGCGTTAAGTATGAGCTAAAAGATTATCACGGGGCGATCAGTGATTTTGATAAAGCGATTGAGCTTATTTCGCCATCCGGTTTGCCTGCTGAGACTTCATCCCAGGTGGGCAAGGCATATTTTAGCCGGGGACTCGCCAAATATGCCCTGGATGATAAAAAGGACGCCCTTATTGATTATACCAGTGCAATTTCCAAAGATCCTAAACATGCCAAGGCATACTATTACAGGGGCGGGATTAAATTTGAAATGGCAGATTACCAGGGAGCTGTTAAGGATTTTACCATGGCTATTAAGCTAAAACCGGATTATGCTTATGCATATAATGACAGGGGTAGCGCTAAAAAGCTGCTGGAAGATGATAAAGGCGCTTTGGCAGATTATGAAAATGCAATACAAATTGACCCAAAGCTTGCTCTTGCCTATAACAATCTCGCCAGTATTAAAAAGAAACTTGGCGATCATAAAGGGGCATTATTGGATTATAGCCTGGCTATCAAGATCAATCCCGATTATTATATCGCATATAATAACAGGGGAAGTGTGAAATTTGAAATGGGAGATTTCAACGGAGCAATTGATGACTTTAACCAGGCAATAAAGATCAATTCAGAATATGCTTATGCATATAATAACAGGGGTACTGCAAAACATAAACTAAAAGATTATAATGGTGCTGTACTGGACTATAACCAGGCAATACAAATCAATCGAAGATATGGGTATGCCTATCTGAACCGAGGTATTGCCAGGGAAATGCTAAGGGAAAAAAAGGATGCCTGCAGGGATTGGCAGAAAGCAAGCGACCTTGGGATTAATAGTGCAGAAACCTATATTAAAAAGGAATGTATGGATTAATAACTTATTTTATTTTTTATACAAGTTTAAAAATAAAACCATTTACATCGGGATATTAATCTTGCTAAATTTGATTCAAGTCGACATCCGATAGGTATCGGATTGACAGAAGGCAGCAAGCAATTTGTTTTTTTTGCCAACTGCTTACTGTCAACTGTCAACTTGTCTATTAATATCAACAAAATTATCGACAATATGAAAACCATTATAATTATTCAAAAACTTATTATTCCTTATTGCTTGTTATTTACAGCATACAGTTTCGCTCAAAACGTTGAATTTGAGAAGAAACAATTTAAAGATGTAAAAAAACTGTACAAGGAAGCTGCAAAGGAACTTAAAACCGGGGATGAGTTCTATGAAGCCAACAGATTTACTACAGCTCTTGGTCACTACAAGAAAGCAAATAAATTCAATCCCGATAACGCCTTCCTGAACTTCAAAATAGGTAAGTGTTACCTGCAAACAGTCGACAGGGTCATGTCAATAGGGTTTTTGGAAAAGGCGTACAATCTGGACCCTGATGTAGATAAGGAAATACATTATTTGCTCGGCCAGGGATACCAGCTAAACTACCAGTGGGACAATGCCATTGATGCATATAAAAAATATAAAAGCAACATGGGAATAGAGGATATGAAATTCCGTAACCAGAGAATGGAGGATTTGCTAAAAAAAATTGAAGAGTGTAAGGTTGGAAAGGAATTAGTCAAAAATCCGGTAAGAGTGTTTATTGACAACCTTGGTGGATATCTCAACTCGCCCTACCCTGAATACAGTCCGTTGATCTCAGCAGATGAGTCGGTGTTGATATTTACATCAAGAAGGAACAATACCACGGGAGGTGGCTTGGATGATGGTTCTGATTTCCGGTATTTTGAAGATGTATATATCTCTTACAATATGGAAGGTAAATGGTCAGCCCCGTTAAATATAGGCCCTCCGATCAATACCGATGAGCACGATGCAACTGTTGGCATATCACCTGACGGGCAAAATTTGTTCGTCTATAAATTTAAACAAAATGACGGTGGGGATATATATGTATGCGAGCTAAAAGGGGATACGTGGTCAAAGCCAAAACAATTAGGAAAAAACATCAATACAGATTACCATGAATCTACAGCCAGCTTTTCTTACGATGGCAGGACAATGTATTTTGTGAGCGATAAACCCGAAGGCGGATTAGGCGGCAGGGATATTTATATGACCATGCTGCTCATGCCTGACGCTAAGGCGGGAAAGAAGAAAAGGTGGAGTGAATCCGTTAATCTTGGTCCAATTATCAATACTCAATATGATGAAGAAGGTGTTTTTATGCATCCGGATGGGAAGACATTGTACTTCAGCTCTAAGGGGCATAATACAATGGGAGGATATGACATTTTCAAATCGGTCCGTCAGCTGACGGATGGCAAATGGTCTGTACCGGAAAATATGGGGTTTCCGATCAATACCCCGGATGATGATGTCTTTTTTGTTTTATCAGCCAGTGGTAAACATGGATATTACGCTTCGGTGAAAAATGACGGCTTTGGAGAGAAGGATTTATATAAGATCACTTTTTTAGGCCCGGAAAAGCAGGTAGTGCTCAACACCGAAGACAACCTTTTGGCGAGCCTGGCAAACCCGGTTAGTGAAACGGTGATTGAAGCGGTAATTGATATACAAACAGTTGCATTGACTATTTTAAAAGGAACCGTTACAGATGCCATCACCCAAGAACCCGTTGAAGCCGATATAGAATTGGTTGACAACGAAAAGAGTAATGTCATTGCAGATTTTATATCAAATGCTAAAACAGGAAAATACCTTGTTTCACTTCCTGCCGGCAAGGATTATGGCATAGCTGTTAAGGCGGAAGATTACCTGTTCCATTCGGAAAATTTTAACATACCTGCATCAGCCGGGTATAATGAAGTTACTAAAGATATTGAGCTTAAAAAGGTTGCTGTCGGCATTAAGATCATTCTGAAAAATATATTCTTTGATTTTGATGAAGCCACCCTCAAAATAGAGTCAACTGTTGAATTAGAACGGCTAACAAAACTTTTAAATGATGTGCCATCACTAAAGATCGAGATATCCGGGCATACTGATAATAAGGGGTCAGATGATTATAACCTGAAGCTATCAGGAAGAAGAGCCCAAACAGTTGTAGATTACCTGATCAATAAGGGAATAAATACCAGTAGGTTGGTTTCCAAGGGTTATGGAGAATCC
>JBDRNO010000170.1:0-16683 GCA_043811005.1 Bacteroidota bacterium
ATACTCCCTTATTCTTACACCTGGTCTAATGGAGCAACAACGGAAGATATTAGCGGTTTAACAGCAGGAACATACAATGTTACAGTGATTGATAGTAATGGCTGCACTGCCATCGATAGTACTATTATCTCTCATATAAAAGTAGTAAAATCCTATCAAAAAATAAGTGATACTCAAGGTAATTTTAGCGGATCACTTTATTATGAAGATTTGTTCGGCACTTCAGTTTCTTCACTAGGCGATTTAGATGGTAATGGAGTTACTGATATTGCAGTAGGTGCTATTTGGGATAATGATGGTGGTGATATATTTAGAGATAAAGGAGCTATCTGGATATTATTTTTAAATCCAAATGGTACAGTAAAAAATCACCAAAAAATTAGCTCTACTCAAGGTAATTTCTCAGGTGGACTTACTACTTGGGGCGATTTTGGTATTTCTATTACTTCACTTGGTGATCTTGATGGGGATAGTATAATTGACATAGTAGTTGGAGAAAGAGGTGATGGCGATGGAGGAATTCATAGAGGGGCTGTGTGGACATTATTTTTAAATTTAGATGGTACAGTAAAAGCTCACCAAAAAATAAGTGATACTCAAGGTAATTTCTTAGGATTGCTTACTGATAGAGATTATTTTGGAAGTTCTGTTGCTTCACTTGGTGATTTAAATGGAGATGGTATTACTGACATCGCAGTTGGCGCACCTGGTGATGATGATAGTGGTAATAGTAGAGGAGCAATCTGGGTATTATTTTTAAATTCAGATGGTACGGTAAATGCTTATCAAAAAATTAGTGACACAGAAGGTAACTTTTTAGGTATTCTTGATGATTCTGATGGTTTTGGTGCTTCAGTTGCTTCAATTGACAATATTAATGGTGAAGGTATTATTGACATTTTAGTTAGTGCACCTAGAGATGATGATGGTGGTACTAATATAGGAGCTGTATGGAGATTATCATTAAAGTCAGATGGTACTGTAAAATCACATCAAAAAATTAGCTCTACTCAAGGTAACTTTTCTGGAACGCTTAATGCAGGAGATAATTTTGGCACTTCTATTACTTCAATTGAAGACTTAGATAAAGATGGCATAAACGATATTGCAGTAGGTGCTTATTCTGATGATGATGGCGGCTATGATCTGGGTGCTGTATGGTTACTATCTTTAAACTCAGATGGTACTGTAAAATCACATCAAAAAATCAGCTCTACTCAAGGTGGTTTTACAGGACATCTTGATGAAGGAGATTTATTTGGGTCTTCAATTGCTTCACTTGGTGATTTAGATGGGGATAGTATAACTGAAATTGTTGTGGGGGCTCTTTGGGATGATGATGGAGGGCTAGACAAAGGGGCATCATGGATATTATATTTAGATAATCTCCCTTTAAGTATTTCAACATCTGGTAATGATATTATTTGCAGTGGCGATAGTAATGGAGTAATAGATTTAACACTTTTAGGAGGAACACCTCCTTATACTTACTCCTGGTCAAACGGATCAACTACAGAAGACATTAGCGGACTATTAGCCGGAACATACACTGTTACCGTGACTGATAAAAATGGCTGCACTGCCAGTGATAGTGCAATTATATCAGAACCAGATACATTATCACTATCATTAATTAAAACAAATATAAGCTGTAATGGAGGTAATGATGGCTCTGCTTCTGTTTTTGTTTCCGATAGTGGAGGCATTAGCAGCATTCAAAACTACACCACTGCTTCCAATTACAATACATTTTATAGCACTTACAATTTAACCAAGATCAATGATGGAAATTCAACCATTGGCACAATATGGGGTCCTGGTACGCCCAACCCTTATGAATTGACATTAACCTTTGATTATGCAGTTGTTCTTGATACAGTTAAAATTAAAACCGGACAGTTCAATGGCAACTTTAACAAACCTTCACAAATGAAGTTATATCGCGGTACATCAAGCGGGACACTATTAACAACCATCACACCTACATATACATTCGATACCTATACAATTCTTAACACTGAAAGCAACACTATCTATACTTGGGTAATCACGCCTGCCTCCAATGGTTATGCTTCTGTCCGTGAAATTGAATGCTTCGGTACAGTGAGTGGTGAATATACATACAACTGGAGTAATGGAGATACTATAAAGGACATCAACGGACTGACAGCCGGAACATACAGTGTTATTGTTACCGATACTAATGGTTGTACATCCATAGACAGCATTACTATTAGTGAACCTTCACCCATATTTCTATCGTTGAGCAAAACAGATGCAAGCTGTAGTGGTTGTAGTGATGGTACTATAGACCTAACTGTTACCGGAGGAACAACACCATATACTTTTAACTGGTCTAACGGAGCAACCACAGAAGATATCAGCTGTTTAACAGCCGGAACTTATATTGTTAGTATAAATGACAACAATGGTTGTACGGCTGCAGATACTGCTGTAATTAGTGATTCATCCTGCATGAGTTTAACAACCGCAGTTACAAATGCGAGCTGTGGTGGTTGCAGTGATGGCTCAATTGATATAACGGTTACAGGTGGAATATCTCCATATACTTATTCCTGGTCAAATGGTGCAACAACTGAAGACATCAGCGGATTAGGAGTTGGAACATACACCATTACAGTAATTGACAATATTGGTTGCACTGCTGTAACTTCTGCTATTGTAAATGATTCCTCTTGTACTATTGGCTTAACTACTTCAGTTGCCGATGCGACCTGTAAAGGCGTTTATGATGGTTCAGCTTCCGTTTCCGTTTCAGGAGGTGGTGGTGGTCCCAGCGGGTTGCATACCTATACTCCTACATCCAGCTTTAATACATTTTACAGAATTTACAATCTAACAAAGATCAATGATGGAAATTCAACCGTTGGCACAATATGGGGGCACTCAACACCAAATCCTTATGAACTAACTATGACCTTTGATTCCCCGGTAATTCTTGATTCTGTTAAAGTCAGAGCAGGACAGTTCAATGGCAATTTTAACAAACCCACTCAGATAAAATTATTCCGGGGAACTTCCAGCGGTACTCTTCTTACTACTATTTCCCCAACATACACCTTGGGTACATACAGCTTCTCAAATACACAAAGCAGTTCAGTCTATACCTGGGTGATCATGCCTGCTTCAAACGGATATTCCTCTATAAGAGAAATAGAGTGCTATGGTTCAGGTACTTCCTCAAATTATTACACTTATCAATGGGATGACCCGTCTGCTCAAACCACTGCTACTGCTACGGATTTGACTGCAGGCACTTATAATGTTACTGTAACTGACAGCGCTGGTTGCAACTCTTCAACTTCAGTTGTTGTAGGTGAAACCTCTGGGCTTAGTTTAACGACCTCCAGTGTTGATGCAAATTGCTATGGATGCAGTGACGGCATCGCTTCTGTTTCAGTTTCCGGTGGCGGAGGCGGAGGCGGAAGCAACGAACAAACCTATACACCAACATCAAATTATAATACGTTTTACAGTGTTTACAATTTATCATCTGTCAATGACGAAAATTTGACTAGTGGTACAATCTGGGGACCCGGAACTCCTAACCCGTTTGAACTGACAATGACATTTGCTTCTCCTGTTGTTCTTGACACAGTTAAGATCAGGGGCGGGCAGTTCAACGGTAATTTTCACATACCCACACAAATGAAACTGTATCTCGGAACTTCCGGTGGTACTCTACTAACAACTATTTCCCCGACATACACACTGGATTCGTATGGCTTCTCCAACACCCAAAGTAATACTGTTTATACCTGGGTGATCACACCTGCTAATACCGGGTATTCATCTTTAAGGGAAATAGCATGTTATTCCTCAAGTACTAGCACTCATACTTACCAATGGGATGACCCTTCCGCTCAAACTACTGCAACAGCTACAGGATTATCTGCCGGTATTTATAATGTTGCCGTTACCGATATAAATGGATGTATTTCTACTGCTTCTGTCACTATTTATGAACCACTGACTTTGATCTTTTCTGTTACTGAAGTATCTACTAATGGTGGAAATGACGGTGCAATTGACTTAACTGTTACTGGAGGTGCCATACCATATACTTACGCCTGGTCAAACGGAGCAACATCAGAAGATATTTTCGGATTAACTGCTGGAACATACAGTGTTACTGTAACTGATTATAAGAGTTTGTCAGCTTCTGTTTTTGTTGTCATAACCCAACCAACAATTTACCAGAAGACCTTTAGTGGCACAAATAACGACTATGGCAGGTCGGTTGAAGAAACTGCCGACAGCGGTTATGTCATAACAGGAGAAACCAAAAGTTTTGGTGCCGGGAATGAAGATGTATATTTGATAAGAACCGATTCTCTTGGCGATACTCTATGGACAAAAACCTACGGTGGAAGTGACAGTGATTTTGGTTTATCGGTGAGGCAAACCTCTGACGGAGGATTTATTCTCACAGGAAAGACATGGAGTTTTGGAGATGGATGGTATGATGTTTACCTTATAAAAACTAACGCAACAGGAGATACTTTATGGACAAAGGCCTATGGTGGGATAGGCACTGATGTTGGCTATTCGGTCCAGCAAACCATTGACGGAGGATACATTATTGCCGGTGAAACGAGAAGCTTTGGACCAGGGAGCGGAGTTGGAAATGTTTATTTGATCAAAACCAATGCCGTGGGTGATACTACCTGGACAAAAACCTTTGGAGGAACAAATGCAGGTGGAGATTTCGGCTATTCAGTTCAGCAAACTGCCGATGGAGGATATATTATTACAGGTGAGACGTGGAGTTTTGGAGCCGGAAACGGTGATGTTTATTTGATTAAAACAGATGCTATTGGCGATACACTATGGACAAAAACTTACGGAGGGGCTAACTGGGATTATGCTTCATCCGTTCAGCAAACTACAGACGGAGGATATATTGTTTCAGGACAAACACAAAGTTTTGGAGAAGGCGATTGGGATGTTTATCTGATCAAAACCGATGCTAATGGTGATACTTTATGGACAAAAACTTATGGTGGTGTATCAGCCGATTTTGGATCTGCAAAACAAACATCAGATGGAGGTTATATTATTGCCGGTACCACTTCGAGCTTTGGTGCAGGCAATGAAGATATCTATCTGATCAAGACCAATGTCAATGGTGATACTTTGTGGACCAAGACCTATGGCGAGGGCAGCAAGGACTGGGGTAATTTTGTACTGCAAAGCGTTCATGGCGGATTTGTTGTTGGAGGTTCATCAAATAGCTTTGGTACAGGTGATTATGATGTATATATCATTAAAACAGACGCAAATGGCAATGGCGGATGCAACCAAACCGGTACCGATATGGTTGCCGGTAATACTTCTACCCTGATCGGATATGGAGGTATGATAAGCTCCGGTGCCGTTGTTAATAATACTGCTACAATTGTTGGTAATACATCAATCAGGGATAGTGTTTTATGCTTTTCACTTAAATGGTCACCCACAAATGATAATACAGAGGATATCTCAACTAAAGAAGAAATTAAATCAGATAACCTGAATGATGGAGCTGTATTTATAGTATTTCCCAATCCAACAAATGGGAAAGTTTATATTAACTTCAATGGTTTAACCGGCAGTAGTAATGACGTTATCTTAACTCTATATGATATGTACGGGAAAAGAGTTTATTCAAAACAATTTGCATATACTATAAATCCAATTATCTTGAATCTTGAACATAAATTTGCCTCAGGAATGTATGTTATAGATGTTACTGCAGATGGTAATATTTATCATCAGAAATTATTCATCAAATAAATTTTCAACAAAATTAGCTATCTTTGAAAAAATCTTTTGTCAAACAATAGTGATTTTTCCCTATTTTAATATTTTACATTATAATTAACATACCTCAATTAATCATTATTTGATAATTTTACCCAAACCTTAACAAATAACCATTATGAAGCAACATTATTTCTCAAAGTCTCTGCTATTTGGTATATTGGCAGTAATGAGCATTACAACATTAAAAGCTCAAACAGCTACTTCAAACATTTGGTCAGATGTAAATGAAACATCAATTTCAACAAAAGGGATTGACAGGCAGATAGTTCCAAGTAAATACAGAACATTATCAGTTGATATTAATGCTATGCAGTCGCTACTTGGTTCTGCTCCTGATGAAAGCAGTGTAACAGTAAGTAATTCCACGGTAATAATAGAATTACCTATGCCTAACGGCAGTTTTAGTGGCTTTCGCATTGTGGAAGCGCCAATCATGGAACCTGCCTTAGCTGTTAAATTCCCTCAAATTAAAACATATATTGGAAAAGGAATAGATGACCCTTCTGCTACTGCCCGCTTTGATTGGACACCGGCAGGATTCCATGCTATGATATTATCTGCTAATGGTTCTGTTTTCGTTGACCCTTATAGTATAGGCAATACTGCATATTATATCAGCTACTATAAAAAAGATTTCGCAAAAAATAATGCACATGAAATGGTTTGTGAACTAGGGGATGTGATACAGGGTATAAATACTCCTGTTATTAAAAAAGGTAATTTTATAACTCCTGTAAAATCATCCGGCAATCAATTACGTACATATCGTGCTGCAGTAGCTGCTACAGGCGAGTACACTCAATATCACGGAGGTACAGTAATATTAGCTATGGCTGCTATTACAACTTCTATGAACCGCGTAACAGGTATTTATGAACGGGAAGTGGCTGTACGTATGACTATTGTAGCAAATAATGACCAGATCGTTTACACCGATCCTGCTACTGACCCTTATACCAATAATGATGCATCTGCTTTGCTTGGTGAAAATCAAACTAATTGCGATGCTGTAATTGGAGATGCCAATTATGATATCGGGCATGTTTTTGGAACAGGGGGCGGTGGATTGGCATATTTAGGAGTGCCTTGTGTAACAAATTGGAAAGCTCGTGGTGAAACCGGATCATCAAATCCTGTGGGTGACCCTTATGATGTGGATTATGTAGCACATGAGATGGGACATCAATTTGGTGGTAATCATTCCTTTAATGGTGACGCGGGTTCTTGTGGTGGAGGAAATCGTAATGCCTCAACCGCTTTTGAGCCAGGCAGCGGCACTTCAATAATGTGTTATGCAGGAATTTGCGCCCCACAAAATATACAACTAAATAGTGACGACTATTTTCACACCGTCAGTTATGATGAGATCATAAATTACACTACAGTAGGTTCTGGGAATAATTGTCCTGTTACAACTGCCACAGGAAATGACATACCTGTAGTTGACGCAAGCGGTTCTGGCGGTAACACTATTCCAATCAGCACTCCCTTCACATTAACCGGCTCTGCTACTGATGGTGATCCACTTACTTACTGCTGGGAGGAATATGACCTGGGACCTGCAGGCCATCCTAATTCTCCAACTGGTGATGCGCCAATTTTCCGTTCTTTTCCGGCAATTAGCAGCCCTTCACGTACTTTACCTCAAATATCCGATATTATTAATAATACGCAAACCATGGGTGAAATATTGCCAACTTATTCCCGTACGCTTAATTTTCGCTTAACTGCAAGAGATAATATATCTGCCGGAGGAGGCGTTGACTATGATGCTGTTTCCGTTGATGTAACTAATACTGCAGGACCATTTCTTGTTACAGCGCCAAATACTGCCGTAACATGGACTGGTAACAGTACCGAAACAGTTACCTGGAATGTTGCCGGCACTAATGCCGCTCCGGTAAATTGTGCAAATGTTAATATTCTCCTTTCAACAGATGGCGGAAACACATTTCCCATTACGATTGCAAGCAACACTCCTAATGACGGCACTCAAAATATCACTGTTCCCAATAACCCAACTTCAAATGCACGTGTAAAGGTTGAAGCGGCAGACAACATATTCTTTGACATGTCAAATACGGACTTTACTATTAATCCTGGCGCAGGCAATCCACCGGTAGCAAATTTTTCAGCAAGTCAAACAACAATTTGTGCCGGTGAAAGTATCAATTTCACTGATCTTAGCACTGAAAGCCCTACATCGTGGTTATGGACATTTACCGGAGGAACACCTGCTTCATCATCTGCGAAAAATCCAGCAGGAATTACGTATAATACTGCCGGAACCTACACTGTATCATTACAGGCAACAAACGCCTCTGGCTCTGATACTGAAACAAAGGTCAATTATATTACCGTAAATGCCAACCCGGGCACGAGCACGAGCAGTACCGGTGTTTCCTGCAACGGGGATAGCGATGGAAGTGCAACAGTCACACCATCGGGAGGTACAGCACCATATACTTACCAATGGAATGATCCGGCTTTACAAATTACCGCTACTGCAACAGGATTGGTTGCCGGTAATTATAATATTACAGTTACTGATGCCAACGGTTGTACTGCCAATGATAATGAAACTATTACAGAACCGGATGCTTTATCACTATCTTTCAGTGTAACCGATGCGAGCTGTGGCGGCTGCAGTGATGGCGCAATTGACCTGACGGTTTCAGGTGGAACATCGCCTTATACGTACTTGTGGTCAAATAGTGCAACAACCCAGGATATAAATGGGTTATTAGCCGGAACATACACTGTTACTGTTACAGATGCTAATGGATGTACTGCTATTTACTCAGCTACTGTTGATGAAACGATTACATGCAGTCTCAGCGCTGTAACATCGGCAACGGATGTTAGCTGCAACGGTGGCAGCGATGGAGATGTTACAGTTAATGCTTCAGGCGGTACACCACCTTATACATATATCTGGGATGATCCGGCTGCTCAGACAACAGCTACTGCAACGGGTCTTGCTGCCGGAACTTATAACATTACTGTTACAGATGCAACCGGATGTACATCAAGTAACGGGAGCAGCGGTAAACAAAACTTTATGCCCACGTCCAATTTTAACACATTTTATAGCATATATGATCTAACTTATATCAATGACAGCAACCAATCAACGGGAACAAGTTGGGGACCCGGTACACCTAACCCGTATGAACTGACAATGACTTTTGCCAGTTCAGTTGTAATTGATACGGTTAAAGTACGTGCTGGTCAATTCAACGGCAACGTAAACAAACCATCGCAGATGAAACTCTATAGGGGAACTTCCAGCGGTACGTTGCTTGCAACCATCACTCCAACGTACAACTTTGATATATACAGTATTTCCAACATACAAACCAGTACAATATATACCTGGGTTATAACACCAGCTGGTTCGTATTCATCCATAATAGAAATAGAATGCTACAGCAGCACTGTTAGTTCATTAGTTCCTGTTAATGTTAATGAACCTGATGCGTTAAGTATAACCACTACTGTTACAAATGCAAGCTGTGGTGGCTGCAGCGATGGGGCTGTTGACCTGACGGTTACAGGTGGCACATCACCATACACCTATTCCTGGTCAAATGGTGCAACCACACAAGACATAAGTGGATTAACTTCCGGCACATACACAGTTACTGTTATAGATGCTAACGGGTGTAATGCCTTTGACACTACTGTTGTTAATGAAACTATTGCGTGCAGTCTCAGCGCTGTAACATCGGCAACGGATATCAGCTGCAACGGTGGCAACGATGGAGATATTACAGTTAATGCTTCAGGCGGCACACCACCTTATACTTATCTCTGGGATGATCCTGGTGCCCAAACAACAGCTACTGCAACGGGTCTTGCAGCAGGAACTTATAACGTTACGGTTACAGATGCAACCGGATGTACACCAGGTGGCGGAAGCAACGGAAAGCAAAACTATACACCATCATCCAACTATAGCACATTCTACGGTTCTTATAACCTTACGTATATCAATGACAGCAATCAATCAACCGGTACGATCTGGGGACCAGCCACACCGGATCCTTTTGAACTTGCTATGACCTTTAGTTCTTCAGTGGTAATTGATACGGTTAAAATTAAAGCCGGCCAGTTCAACGGCAACTTCTGGAAACCTGTCAAAATGAAATTATATCTCGGAACATCCGGGGGCACACTCCTCGCAACAATCACACCAACATACAGCTTTGATACATACAGTATTTCCAATACACAAGGCAGTACACTATATACCTGGGTTATCACCCCGGCAGGTTCTTATTCGTCCCTTTTAGAAATTGAATGTTATAGCAGCGGAGGTACCACATGGATTTCTGCAACAATTAATGAACCTGATGCCTTAAGTTTAAGCACATCAGTTACCGATGTAAGTTGCGGTGGTTGCAGTGATGGATCAATTGATCTGACAGTTACGGGGGGAATAGCTCCATATACTTATTCTTGGTCAAACGGGGCAACTACGGAAGATATCAGTGGATTAGGAGCTGGAACATATACAGTTACCGTAACAGATGGCAACGGCTGCACTGACGTAGCTTCTGCTGACGTTAATAATCCTTTATGCAGTATTGACCTTACTGTTTCTGCAACCGATGCTTCCTGCAACGGGATTTACAATGGTTCGGCTTCAGTCTCGGTTTCTAATATTAGCAGATCAACATATACCCCAACATCCAACTACAATACATTCTATAGCGTCTATAACTTAACTAATATCAATGACGAAAATTTGACTAATGGAACAATCTGGGGGCCTGGTACTCCAAATCCTTATGAGCTAACTATGACATTTGCATCAGCAATTGTAATTGACACGGTTAAGGTAAGAGCCGGGCAATTTAATGGTAACTTCAACAAACCAATTCAAATGAAATTATATCTCGGAACATCAAGCGGAATCCTCCTTACTACTATTAACCCAACATACTCCTTAAATACTTATGGATTCTCAAACATCCAAAGCAGCACAACCTATACATGGGTAATCTCTCCTGCTACCAACGGGTATTCCTCTATAAGAGAAATAGAGTGCTATAGTTCAACCACCTCTTCAAATACTTACACTTATCTATGGGATGACCCATCAGCTCAAACAACTGATATTGCAACGGGCTTGACTTCCGGGACTTATAATGTAACTGTTTCTGACAGTACTGGATGTAGTACCCCGGTTTCAGTTATTGTAGGTGAGGTATCGGGATTGAGTTTAACAACTTCCAGTGTTGATGCAAGCTGTAATGGCTGTAGTGATGGCACTGCTTCAGTTTCCGGTAGCGGAAGGAACAAACAAAACTACACGCCTGCCGCCAATTATAATACATTTTACAGTGTTTACAACCTATCATATATCAATAACGAAAATTTGACTGATGGTACAATATGGGGGAGCGGAACGCCTAATCCGTTTGAACTGACAATGACTTTTGCTTTCCCTGTTGTTCTTGACACAGTTAAGGTCAGGGGTGGTCAGTTCAATGGTAATTATCACTTACCTACACAAATGAAACTGTATCGCGGAACTTCCAGCGGTGCTCTCCTAACAACCATTACACCAACATTCACTCTTGATACTTATAGCTTTTCTAACACCCAAAGCAGCACAGTCTATACCTGGGTGATCACACCTGCTGCCAGCGGATATGCATCCTTGAGGGAGATAGAGTGCTATTCCTCAAGCACAAACACATATACCTACCTTTGGAATGACCCAAGTGCCCAGATAACAGAAACAGCTACGGGGTTGTTTGCCGGCATTTATAATGTTACGGTCACCGATGTGAATGGTTGTATTGCATATACCTCTGTTACTGTCAGTGAGCCTCCTTTAAAATGGGCACTTTCAGATGATGATACAAATAATGATGTTTCTTATGAAAAAGTAACTATTTATCCTTATCAGGAAAAGGATTTTGAATTCAGACTTTATCCCAATCCCACAACAGGCAAAATTACTGTTGCAGTAAGCAGTATCACTGATGATGAAATGGTAATGTCGATATATGATGTTTATGGCAACAAGGTTTATTCAAAGAATCTGATAAATATTAATAAGACTTCTGTCATTGATCTTAAGGACAGGTTGGCTGCCGGAATGTATTTCATCAAAGTGATTTCGGGTGATATGATAATAAACAGGAAACTGGTGATCAGGTAAGGATAATTTCTCCCTCAATAAAGTTTATCCCAAACTCTTGTAATTCTTTTAGAGCAGGTTCATATATCTCTTTTATAATAGGTAATTGAATACCCCTGGCTTTAACATTTCCGTTTAATATAAGTTTTGCAGCAATACCGAGAGGCAAACCCACTGTTTTTGCCATAGCTGTATATGGTTCCTTTTCACCAATAACCACTAAAGAAGAGGTAATAAATCTGTAAGTATCAATTGATTTATATTTTATCTTGTGCAGCATCACAATCATGTCTTTATCTTTGGGACCAAGCTCCCATTTGTCCTTGAGCAGATGTTGCAAGATTTGTGCTGGTGTGGCATTTTTCAGTCCTATCCTTGTATCATTAAAAACTCCTAACCACTTTAGCTTTTCCATTTCTGGAGATTCGATATCTATCCCTAAATAATATGCCAGCTTGAGTTCTATTGAGTCGTCAGGTCTGTATAAAAGAAAGGAATTGATGAATTCCCGGTAGGTCATGTTCTTTGAATCTTCTATCGTATAACTGTCATCTGTGGCGCCTAATTGTACAAGAAGATCCCATGCCCTGCAAAATCCCGGTCTTCGCAGCGTTCCTCTGAACATAGTGGGAATATCATGAAGGTCATATATTTCGCGGTATTGAAGCGAATCACGGTTTGCATAGCCCTCAAATTCGCCATAATCCAAGACCGATAATTTTTCTGTTCTCTTAAAGATGTTATGATAAGGAATATATTTATACCTGCCTTCCTGGATGAATTTGACCACTCCCTGTCCGGCTAAAACAACATTACGTGGATTCCATGTGAATTTGTAATGCCATGGATTGTTATCACTTTCAGGAGCAACCAAGCCGCCTGTAAAGGTCTCAAAAGATCTTGGTTTACCCCCTCTTGCTCTTATTTTATCAATAATTTGCATAGCAGACATGTGATCAAGCCCGGGATCTACACCAATCTCATTTAATAAAATAATACCTGCTTTTTTTGCATCTTCATCAAACTCTTTTATCTCATCCGAAACATATGAGGCAGTAATAAGGTTTTTCTTCAACCGCACACATGCTTTGACAACATGTATGTGAAAACGGGCGGGCAGCATTGAAACAACAATATCCACTTTGCCGATCTCTTTATCCATCTGTTCATCATTATGCACGTCAAATTCAATTGCATTGCCATTTGGGTGATTATTAAGCTTTTGTATAGCGTTGTCAATAATAACATCACCTACTGTTACCCGCCATGTATGGGTTGATGATTGGTCTAACAAATATTTAATTAAATAAGGTGTTGACCTGCCTGCACCGATAATTAGGATGTGTTTCATTTAGAAAATATAAATTGTTATCTGTATGAATTTTCAACATGCAAAATGAATGTTCAAAGAAACAAGTTTTTTATTAAAAAACGATGGGGAATTTTCATGTAAATTACTATAAATGATTTGTCAGTAGTTGAGACCGATCTGGGCCAACTGAAACTATTGTGATTGGTACTTTAAGCTCTTCTTCCAGGAAATGTATGTAATCAGAAAGTTCAACTGGGATTTCATCTATTGATCTTAAACTTGATATATCAACATTCCATCCTTTCATTTTCTTATAAACAGGTATCAATTGATCATTTAAATTGTAAGGTAAATGATCTATTGTCTCTCCATTGTATTGATAATGAGTACAAATCTTAATAGTACCAATATTACCTAATACATCTGACTTGGTCATAATCAGTTGAGTTACACCATTGAGCATTATCGCGTATCTTAATGCTGGAAGGTCTAACCAGCCGCATCTTCTGGGTCTTCCTGTTGTAGCGCCAAACTCATTACCGGCTTTTTGTATTATTTTGTTAATCTCTCCGGTTAGTTCGGTAGGAAAAGGACCACTGCCTACACGAGTACAATAAGCTTTAAATACTCCAAATACGTTACCAATTTTACTGGGTGCTATTCCTAACCCAGTACAGGCACCTGCACAGATTGTATTTGAAGAAGTAACATAAGGATAAGAGCCGAAGTCAATGTCAAGAAGTGTTCCTTGTGCTCCTTCAGCAAGTATTGATTTTTGTTGTATTAAACATGAATTCATATAGTACTCGCTGTCAATATGTTTTAATGATCTAATACACTCTATACCCTTGAACCACTCGCTTTCATATTCAGAAAGATTGTAATCATATTGGTAGAAGCTGAGGATTTGTGAATGTTTTTTTGTCAAAAAACTATACTTTTCTTTGAATTTGTTCCCGGTTTCATCCATGTCTATGTCACCAACTCTTAAGCCGTTTCTTCCGGTTTTGTCCATATATGCCGGACCTATACCCCTTAATGTGGTACCAATTTTACCGGGTTTGCCTTTTGCCTTTTCTGAGGCTGCATCCAATATCCTGTGTGTAGGCAAAATGAGATGAGCCTTTCTGGATAGCAGGATATTGGATTTAACATCAACCCCTAAGCCAATCAGATCGTCTATTTCTTTCTTAAAAACTACAGGATCAATAACAACCCCGTTTCCGACTATATTTACACAGTTTTTATGAAAAATACCTGAGGGAATAATATGAGATATGTGCTTAATCCCATTAAATTGCAAAGTGTGCCCGGCATTTGGACCTCCCTGAAACCTCGCGGTCACATCATATTTAGATGATAGAACATCAACGATTTTCCCTTTTCCTTCATCTCCCCATTGAAGGCCCAATAAAACATCTACAACCATTATTTTTTAATCATTTAATACCATTGATTTAAAAAAAGAATAATTATCTATATTATACACTCTTTCTAATGAATAACCTGCTAAAAATTGATTTTTTCTTTTGCTTATCCTCTTCTTCATAATAAGAGGTATAATCATAAGTATAACCCCAACCATATCCTATTTTATTTTGTTTATAATCGTTGACTATAATCCCAAGATTCTGAATCTTCTTGTCATCAAAGTACTCATTAATTAAATTCAAATCCTTTCTTTTGGTAAGATTATGTCTTACAACATAAATATTAACATCTGAGTATTTGGATAGCAATAAAGAATCAGTAACCAGGCAAAGTGGCGGTGTATCAATAATAATTATATCATAAAGTTCCTTTAATTCAATCATTAAATTTTCCATGTTTTTATTCCCGATCAATTCGGTGGGGTTAGGAGGTATAGGTCCGGCAGTTATGATATCAATATTCTCATATTGAGAATGTTGTATTATTTCGCTTAAAGTGACTCTTCCGATAAGATAATTTGTAATACCTTTTTCGTTTGTTAAATTAAAATTCTGGAATATCTTTGGTTTACGCAGATCAGCTCCCAGTATAACCGTTTTCTTTCCCATAATAGCGAAAGCAGATGCAAGGTTAATTGAACAAAATGTTTTACCCTCTTTGCTTACAGAAGAAGTAACAAGTACAGATAATTTTTCTTTTCCACCAGCAAGATAGTTGATGCTGGTACGTATAGACCTAAATGACTCGGAAATCAATGATCGCGGATGATCGACAACAACCAGGTCGCTTTCATTTTTATTATGACCAACAATAGATAATACAGGTATTTTAGTGCATTTTTCCAGATCATTTCTATCAGCGATCTTTTCATTAAAATACTCCAATAAAAACACTACTAAGCCGGCTATAACCAATCCAGCAATAATTGATGTAATATATATCTTAGAAATATTTGGACCTACATAAGATATCCTGTATGGTGTAGCCCAATCCAATACTAAGACTTTGGGTACCCTTGATCCCTTTGCTATACTTGCCTCTGCCTTCTTCTTAAGTAAATATGTATACAAATCATTATTTAATTTATAATCTCTTTTAATATTAAAATACTTTCTTCCAACAGAAGGAATATTCTGCAATTTAAATTCCACAAATTCAATCTGTTTGTTGAGAAGCTCATAATCACTTTTCTGTTTTTCAATTATCGCTTTTATATTCTCAATTATTATTTCCTTTGACACATTTATTTCATTATTTAACATTTTCCAGGTATCATTAGTAGTTGTAATATCATACGATAATTTCATTTTCTGACTATATAAACTAATCAACTGTTCCAATAAACTAAATATAACGCTGTTCCTGGTAACAAAAGATGGTACAATTATTCCTCTTGCATCATCATTATTTTGAATATAATCAATAAGTTGATTGTAATAATTAAGGTTATATTCCATATCCAGCTTCTTTCTTTCTAGCATTGTTATTTCCGGAATTAGCTTTTCCCCTTCCAGGTCTATTCTGTCAACATTACTTCTTGATTGAAAGGATTCCAATTTATCTTCCACAATTATCAAAGTGTCTAAAATGCTATTTATACGATCATCAACGAAATCCATAACATTTGTAGCAATCTGTGCATTCTTTTCCAAGCCATCATTAATATAAACCTCTATAAATTTATTAATAAAATCCATCTCTTTATTCATTTCAGTACCCTGTCGTGATATAACCAAAATAGAAGATTCTTTTTCCTCAGTAGCAATCCCCAAGCCGTCCTGATAAGTAATAGCTAAACGATCAATATCATTGATCCTGAAACAATATAATTTCTCACTAAAAAATTCAGAACTATATTTTTGCATTAACTTTAACCTAACCTTGTTATTATTCAAAATAAATGGTTCATCGAAATAATATTCTTTCCCTTTAAAATCCCCATTTTTTTTATTTCCAAGAA
>JBDRNO010000171.1:0-65959 GCA_043811005.1 Bacteroidota bacterium
ATATAGAATATTGAACATTTGAATATCGAATGATGAATGATTTTATTCGATATTCATCATTCGATTGTTCATTATTCGATATTTTGCGAATAAATATGAGTTATAAATTACTATGAATCAATACAATAGCCCTTAACTTAACGACATTAGGGGAGAGGTGCTTATTTCTTTATAAAAATAAACTGCCCGCCTTCGTCCCCTGTGTCTTTAATAGGTGAGAACTTTGGAGATTGCTCGGAATTGTTGGTTACGGGAATTTTGATTTTAGTAAATACCTGACCTGCATCAAAATATTTGCTGTTATTATTTTCCAGCACTTTCAGGAAATAATAGGCAAAGACCGAATGTCCGTCCCTTCCACCGTCCATAACAGGTTCGAGACCGCCTGAAGTCATTGCTTGTCGTGATGATAATTCATGCACTTCCCTGTAATATTTTTCAGAGTCATCAAACGGGACTGAGATAGTGCTTCCCCTGAAAATATCTCCGCTAAAGCATGCGTCTGAAACCAATAATGTGTGTTTTGATTTGATCCCTCCTAAAAAGGTTTTAATATCCGAGTTGGATATGTATTTTGATGTAGATGCAGTTTGAGCATCAACCGGCACCCAATATCCCTTGTTTAGTTCCTTCTTGAATTCACCATGACCGGAGTAATAAATGAACAAATTGTCTTTTTCCTTTACATTTGCAACCAGCCATTCCATCTCTTTGATGATATTTTCCCGCGTTGCCTGTTCATCATATAATTTTCGGAAATGTTCGAATTTATATTTTGAATTCAACATGGCTTCGATAGCTTTGGCATCATTAACGGCATTTTGTAAAGCTGGCCAGAACCCTTTATAACTATCAATCCCAATAATTAATGCATAATAACTTCCTATCCCAATATCTGCAGCTTTTGAAACATTAAGTCCTTTAAGAGGGTCTCCGCTTCCACGGTACATGGTTTGATTTTCGGGTGTGATCTGGGCTATGGCAAGGTCAGATACAGGCAATTCCTCGTTCATTGTAATATCAAGATTTAAATCATTTACATTAGTATAAGTAGCACCTTCAATGTTAAGCCGTATTTTCATGTCGGTAGCGGTAAATTCTTCTTTAGCGTAAAATTCAACACTAACTTCTGCCATTTCGCCGGGGGCAAGACTTGGTATCAATTCAGATAATTTATCAACTGCCATTATATGTTCCGGGAAAATGTAATTCACTTTAATGTCTTTTGCTGCTCCTTTTGATGTGTTTTGAAGCTTTAGCTTTAAAGTAATTGGCGCTCCGATCTCAGCTTTTCCGGTAGCAGAGCTGTATTCATAATGCATAACCATAATATAGCTGTAGCTCTCCTCCCCCTTGGTTTGAAAGTTCAAAACCAGAGGATCGGGATTAAAGCTATTTGCTTCAATAATTGTGACGGTAAAGGTACCAGAAGAAGTTTCCAGTTCAGGTTTTGTGAATATGGGAATTTCAACTTTTTGTTTTTTATTGGAGCTGAGATTACCTATCAGGTATTCTTTGTCAAAACTTAATCCTTCAACTGAAGTTGCCTCTATCTTTGCAACTATATCATAAGCCGTACCTTTTCCTTCATTCATAATAGTAAAATTTAGTGAAGGTTTATCAGATGGTTCCAATATTCCATTGTTATTGCTTTCTTTTAAAATTAATGCAGAGCAAACAATCTTTGGCTTTAATGTCCCAATTGTGTATTTTTTCTTGCCGATATTCAACCCGCTTACATCCCATACATTGACATTTCCATCATAGCCGGCAGAGATCAAATCTGTTCCTTTATCATTAAAGGCGATGGCTGAGATATCTTCATTATGGGCTGCAAAATTTTTTACCGGCTGACGGGTTTCAACGTCCCAGATAACGATTTTTTTATCAGAGCCGGCAGATGCCACATATTGTACATCTGCACTAAAGATCACAGAATTGACCGGAGATTTATGTTCAGAATGTTCGCTGAGCTGGTTGCAGGAATTGGCATCCCATAATATAACAGAGTTGTTCATGCCTCCACTTACCAGGTACTTATTATCTGAACTATATCTCAATGAAATAACTCCTTTTGAATTTGCTTCTATTGTATTTATCAGTTCCCAGGTTGAAGCATCCCATATTTTAATGGTATTGTCAGATGAGCCGGAAGCGAGGAGTTTCCCGTCAGAGCTGAATGTAACTGCATTCACCTGTTTTGAGTGACCTTCCAGCGTTGCTATTAATTTTCCGCTTGCATCCCATAAAATGATATTTTTATCCTTGGAGCCGCTGGCTATGTTGTCGTTGATAGGGTTTAATGCAATACATATAATTTCATCTTCATGGCCCTGCAATATTTTTTTTGGTTTCCCCAGTTCGCTGTCCCAAACTACCAACCTTTTATCAGCGCTTGCAGTAACAAATAGTTTATTGTTTGAACTATATGAAACACCGGTAACCTTGTCGGAATGACCTGCAAATGATTTGATCTTTTTCCCGGTTTTTAAGTCCCATAAATAGGTTCTTTTATCGCTGCCGGATGTTAAGATCGTATTTTCCGCATTATTGATAGAGAAAGATAATATTTGCCCGGCATGAGCATTTTCAATGGTTTTGAGAAGTTCCTGGGAGTAACTGTAAGTTACAACACTAATAAATAAAATACTTAAAATAGTTTTTTTCATAATAAAATATATTTATATAATAATGGATTTAAGCAAAAATTATGCCTTAAATTCAAAAACTCGCTTCAATAATAAAATGGTTATTCCCCTTTGTTTTTTGCTTTTTCCGCTTCTGCCTTTGCTTTCTCTGCTTCTGCCTTGGCTTTCTCTGCTTCTGCCTTTGCTTTCTCTGCTTCTGCCTTTGCTTTCTCTGCTTCTGCCTTGGCTTTTTCTGCTTCTGCCTTGGCTTTTTCCGCCTCAGCGCTTTTTACCTTAGCATCAGCTTCGGTTTTTTGTTTTGTTGCTTCTGCTGTAGCTTTCTCTGCTGCTGCTTTATGGGCTTCAGCTTTGGCTTTTTCCACCTCAGCGTTTTTTGTCATAGCATCAGCTTCGGCTTTTTGTTTTGCTGCTTCTGCTGTAGCTTTCTCTGCTGATGCTTTTTGGGCTTCAGCTTTAGCTTTTTCTGCCTCTGCTGCCTTTGCATTAGCATCAGACTCTGCATTTAATTTTGCAGCTTCTGCCTTAGCTTTATCCGCTGTTGCTTTTTCCGCTTCGGCAGACTTGGTCTTGGCATCGGCTTCTGCTTTTGCCTTTTCAGCTTCTGCTTTTTGAGCATCAGCTTTTGCTTTTTCTGAATCGGCTTTTGCTTTTTCTGAATCGGCTTTTGCTTTTTCTGAATCGGCTTTTGCTTTTTCTGAATCGGCTTTTGCTTTTTCTGAATCGGCTTTTGCTTTTTCTGAATCAGCGCTCTTTGCTTTAGCATCAGCTTCTGCTTTAGCTTTATCCGTTGCTGCTTTATCTGCCTGGGCTTTAGCTGTTTCTGCTTCTGCTGCCTTTGCCTTAGCTTCTGCTTCTTTTTGTGCTTTTTCGGCAGATGCTTTATCGGCTTCGGCTTTTGCTTTGTCAGCAACGGCTATCTCGGCTTTTGCCTTTTCTTTTTCCGCTTCTGCTTTTACCTTTTCAGCTTCTGCTGCTTTTGCCTTAGCTTCTGCCTCTGCCTTAGCTTTTGCCGCTTCTGCAGCACTTGACTCTGCTTTTGCTTTTTCCGCCTCAGCAACCTTAGATTTTGCCTCTGCCTGAGCTTTAGCTTTTTCTTCCGTTGCTATTTTAGCATCAGCGTTGGCTTTATCAGCGTCAGCCATCTTTGCTTTGGCTTTTTCTTTTTCTGCTTCAGCAGCTTTGATCCTGGCATCAGCTTCTGCCTTTGCTTTTTCCTCTTTGGCTCGTTCAGTATCTAATTTTGCCTTTTCAGCATCTGCTTTGGCTTTTTCAGCATCTGCTATCTTAGCATCTGCTTTTGCTTTTTCAGCTGCCGCTATTTGTGCCTCTGCCTTTACTTTTTCTGCCTCTGCTGCCTTTGCTTTAGCTTCTGCCTCTGCCTTAGCTATCTCCGCCTTTGCTTTTTCAACTTCTGCTTCTGCTATGCGTGCATCAGCTACTTTAGCGCTGTCCTTCATCGCTTTTTTGTTGATCTTTGCTATTTTTATATCGGCTTTCGCCTTTTGGGCATCTGCCTTGGCTTTTTCAGCTTCCGCCTTTTTTATTTCTGCCTCAGCGATAGTAGCATCAGCTTTGGCTTTTTCTGCCTCGGCTTTGGCTTTTTCCTCTTCTGCCTTTTTTATATCAGCTTCGGCTTGTATTTTATCGGCTTCGGCTTTCCTGATCTCTGCTTCTGCCTTCGCCTTTTCAGCATCCGCTTTGGCTTTTTCAGCTTCTGCCTTTGCCTGCTCTGCCTTTGCTTTGAATATTTCAGGGTCTTTTTCAACCTCCACTATTTCCACAACCTCCACTTCTTTTTCTATCTCAATTTCCACTTCCACCTCTGTTTCCAATTCAACAATTTCGGTTACCTCTACTTCTTTCTCAACTTCTTTTTCCAGCTCTATGATCTCCATAACTTCATGTTCTGTGGTCAACTCAACTACTGTGCCAGGTTTTAAATTTTGCTTGTCAAATTTGCCTTCCTCCAGGAAATAAATATCATAATTGAATTTATCGCTTATTGCGGTACAGTAACGCATGCCATCTGCAGAAACATAAAAATTCATATCATCTCTTGTTGAGTTGATCGGGTATCCGATGTTTTGAGGTTCGGACCAGGTATTATCATCTGATAGTACTATGAAATAAATATCATAACCACCCATACCTTTTTCGCTAAATCCATTGGAACTAAAATATATCTTTTTCCCGGTTGGGTGCATAAATGGTGATGTTTCATTAAAGGGGCTATTTATCTTTTCACCTAAATTTTTTGCTTTACCCCATTTACCGTTTTCAAGTTTTGTGCATTGGTAAAGATCCGACTTACCCTGACCGCCATCCCTGTCACTTGTAAAATATAAGGTATTACCGTCAGGTGATATTGTTACGCCCGATTCATCGTAAGAAGTGTTAATGTTAGAACCCAAAGACTGCGGTTCAGTCCAGTCGCCATCAGAGAATGAACTTTGATAAAGATCAGTATTTCCCTTTTCATCTCTTCTAAAATACAGGGTTTTCCCGTCTGTAGATATACATAAGGGCGATTCATTATTATCAGTGTTGTATAAAAAAGGTTTTGGTTTTTTCCAATTTCCAGATCCGTCTTTTTTAACTATATAAACATCTTCATAGTGCCTTCCGGTATTTTTATCAAAAATATCTTTATTGCTCTCATCTTCCCGCAGTCTTCTCGAACTAAAAAAGAGGGTGGAATTATCAAGGGATATGACAGGGTTGGTTTCAGAAAATCCGGTGTTAATAGTTTCACCTGCATTTGTATATTTAATTTTAAGAGGGGCATTCATTATCTTTTTTGCATTTATACACATACGAACATACTTATCAACATTAATAGGTGGGTCACCATCAAATTTATCCTGGTAAAGCATGAAATTTATTAGTGCAAGTTCCGGATCACCTGATTCAAGGTATGCTTCTGCCAAAAAATAGATTGCATCATAAGGGGCTTTTTTTAATTCCTTTTCGTAAAAATTGTATTTTGATGTAAGATTGACAACCGCATTTTTAAAATAAGGAAGCGCTTTGGTTTGTTTATCTAAGGAATTGCGGTAGCAAAGCCCCAGCTTGAAGTTGGCATTTGAATTGTTGACATCTTCTTTAAGGATATTAAGCCATACAGGTAAAGCTTCAGAAAAAAGACCTTTCCCCAGAAGCTTATTTCCTTCTGTGATCATATTCTCAAGGATTGCATTTTCGTCTGCGGCAGCTTCTTTGTTTGCAGATTCAGCATCATTTCCTTTTGCAATTTCATCTTGTGAAATAGCTGTCTGAACTGTTAAGAATAACGCTCCCGTTGCAATTAAAGTAAATAATTTATTCATTGTTTTCAATTGTTAATTAAGATATTAATTTATAATTATGAGATTAACTTGAATAATATCCGCCAAATTTACAGAATAAATAATTAAATAATAAAGCATTAATTGAACAAAATTATTTTTTTAATGTTGTTATTAAAAAATGTTTTTATTAAATAGATAATTTATAATTTTACATATTTATTTATTGAACAAATTTTTAAATCCCATGAAAAAAAAACTACTCCAACTCGCATTAATCTTAACAGGCATCTCAGGCACAGGATTTGCCCAACCGGTTATCTCCTATAACCCGGATTCTTTTAATGTTACACTGCCCGGTTGTAATGATTCTACAACGCTTCCTTTTACGATATATAATACTGGCAGTGTCGATCTGTATTCCGATGTTTTTAACGGAACAGTTGCTTCAGGCGGCACATTTGATTATGCCTATCTTGCCAATTCTAATGATGGTAATGTTTCTGTTATTGATCTTAGCAATAATTCGATAATCGGAAGCCCTATACCTGTTGGTATGTGGCCAATGAGGTTGTCTATTAGCCCTGATAGAAAATATGTGTACGTTTCTAATAGAGGAAGCAATGATATTGATGTGATCCAAACATCTGACAATACTGTTATTGCAAATATTCCTGTTGGTTTTGCTCCAACCGGGATTGCTTTTACTCCTGACGGAAATTTTGCTTACTCATGCAACAGGGATGATAACAATGTCATTATGATAGATTGCAGTACTTATGCAATTGTAGATACTATTACTCAGGACATGAATTGGCCCCAGGATATTGCAATCACCCCCAACGGGAAATATGCTTATGTTGTAAACAGGAATAGCGGTGTAACAGTCTTCGAAACAAGTACAAATAATGTGATTGCCAATTTGCCAAGTGTTAGCATGGGTCATTCTGTAGTTATTACTCCAGATGGTCAATTTGTTTACGTCTCTGAATCAGTAAACCCGGGATTTATTATGGTCATTGACGTCAATACAAACACCATCATTGACAGCATAGGAATATTCCAGCAGGCTGTTGGATTGGATATTACTCAGGATGGTAATTATATTTATGCAGGGAACAAATGGAATTCGAGTGTTGAGGTTATTGATGTCAGCACCAATGCCATCATCACTACTATTATGGACCCAAGATTAAATAATTGTTGGGGTGTTGCGATATCTCCTGATGGTAATTATGTATATGTTACAGTTTCCTGGAATTCACCGAGCATAGTAATTATTGATGTCAATACAAATACAGTCATTGGTGATTTAACTGCAAGTTTTAATGGTTCCTGGGATATAACTACAATAAAGGGAGCCACATGGCTTTCTGAAGATCCTGTATCAGACACTATTGTACCTGGTGACTCTTCAATAATATATGTAAAATTCAAAGCTTCCGGTTTAAATTCAGGTACATATACATCACAAATACTTATCAGCTCTAATGACGTTGTTCCACCTATTGATACTATTCCTTGTACATTAACAGTAATTGGTGTCCCTGTATTGGAATTGTCCGATAGTTGTTTGGACCTTGATACGGCAATGGTAGGAGGAACCAATTTGGATACAGTGCTTTTTATCAACACAGGGTGCGATACGTTGTTCATCACCAGTATAACAAACTCTTTAAGTGAATTTAACGTAGATACTTTTACTTCAGTAGTGTTACCTTATGAATACGGAGGGGCTATCATTTCGTTCACGCCAACATCTGTCACTAGTTACTTTGATACGCTTAATATTTTCACCAATGATGTGGATACTACTGTATGCTTGTCTGGTGTTGGTATACCTCCGGCTATTATTTCCGTTGTTCCTGATTCATTTGACGTTACTATATTAAGCTGTAGCGATTCGGTTACAATACCTCTGACGATATACAATACAGGTGCAGCAAACCTGACTTATGATTTCAACGCACCGTGCTTGTATATGGTGGTGACCATTAATACGCAAAACTGGGGAGGTGAAGTTTCGTGGGAGATAGAAAATGAATTTAGTGTAGTTGTTATGTCCGGCTCGGGTTATGCGGATTTTTCAACTTACGTTGATTCGTTATGCGTTCCTCCCGGCAACTACTCATTTTATGCCTATGACGCTTTTGGCGATGGTTGGAATGGCGGAACTTATGATGTTTCCGTAGGAGGAGTAACAATAGCAAATAATGGCGGTGCTTCACCTGATAATTTTTTCTGCTGCGGTTTTGACCTGGAGTCAACAGAACCATTTACCATCATTGGCGGAGTTTTTCTTCCTTCGTGGCTTTCTTTAAATCCCGGCACACCTGATACCTTGGCGCCCGGTGATTCAGCCATCGTTGATGTACAATTTAATTCAACAGGTTTGGGTAGCGGACAACATACTTACGACCTGAACATCAATTCAAACGATCCGGTAAATAACCCGCTTATTGTTCCATGCACATTAACTGTAAATGGTGTTCCGCAATTGGTTTTATCCGACACATGTCTTGACCTTGATACGGCAATGATAGGGGCAACCAATTACGATACAGTGATCTTTATGAACACCGGGTGCGATACATTGTTCATCACCAGTATTACCAATACATTAAGTGAATTTAATATTGATACTTTTACTTCAGTGATTTTACCTTATAACTGGGGTGGAGCTATCATTTCATTCTCTCCAACATCTGTAGGCAGTTTCCTAGATACACTGAACATATTCAGCAATGATGTAGATACTGCCGTATGCTTATCAGGTGAGGGAATTCCCGCACCAACAATTTCTTTTGTCCCTGATTCATTTAATGTTACATTATCAGGATGTGATGATTCAATCACACTTCCGGTTACCATCTATAATGCCGGTGGTGGTGATTTGGATTTTGATGTATTAGACGGGATTTATTCTCCTGTTGCGGAATTTGGGTTTGCCTATATTGCCAATTCAAATGACAATACTGTCTCAGTTCTGGATTTGGCAACAAATACTATTGTAGGAGTTCCGATACCGGTTGGTATGTATCCATGGCGGATAACCGTTAAACCGGATGGTAATTATGTTTATGTTTCAAATAGAGATGGTAATAGTATTTCAGTTATCCGGACTTCAGATAATACAGTAACTGCTACTATTCCTGTCGGACAAAGACCGACAGGACTGGCATTCACACCTGATGGGAATTATGCTTATGTAGGTAACAGGAATAGCAATAATGTTATGGTAATAAATTGCACAACAAATTCAGTTGTAGCAACTATCACCCAGAGTTTGAATGGCCCCCAGGATATTGCAATTACCCCCGATGGGAACTATGCCTATGTCGCTACGTTTAATAATAGTGTTACAGTTATAGATGTTGGACCAGATACTGTTTATGCAAATATCCCCGGGGTTGGAAGTTGTCATTCAATAGCTATTACTCCTGACGGGCAATTTATTTATGTTACTGAAGGATGGGGTACTAATGTAAGGGTTATTGAAACAGCTACAAACACTATACTTACTACAATTGGAGGTTTTAACAGTCCTGCGGGTATTGATATAACCCCTGACGGCAATTCAGCATGGGTAGCTGATAGATGGGGCTCACGAATAGTGATGATTGATGTAATTACGAATACAGTTGTTAAAACTGTTCCTGACCCTCTATTTAATAACGCATGGGATATCGGAATATCCAATGATGGGGTATATGCCTATGTCACTAATCCTAATAGTTTTCCTAATACATTAATAATATATGATATTGTGGGGGACTCAATTACCGGAACTCAGCTTGCAGGCAACGGATCCCGCGGATTATCATTACTTAAAGGAGGCGTTGAATGGATGATTGAGAATCCCACTGCCGGAACCATTGTTCCCGGAGACAGCGCTTCGGTTGATGTAACTTTCTATGCCTCAGGGCTAACTTCAGGTACATATACGGCAAATATTTTTATAATCTCCAATGACCCTGTAACACCTGTTGATACTATCCCATGTACATTAACTCTAAACGGATATCCTGTATTGGAATTATCCGATACATGTCTGGACCTTGATACGACAATGGTGGGGGCAACCAATTACGATACAGTTATCTTTTTGAACACCGGTTGCGATACGTTGTTTATATCCAGTATAACAAACTCTTTAAGCGAATTTAACGTAGATACTTTTACTTCGGTAGTTTTACCTTATGATTTCGGTGGAGCTATCGTTTCGTTCTCTCCAACATCTGCCGGCAGCTTTTTTGATACCCTTAATATTTTCAGCAATGATGTGGATACTACTGTCTGCTTATCAGGTGAGGGAATTCCTGCACCAACAATTTCTTTTATCCCGGATTCATTTAATGTTACATTAACAGTATGTGATGATTCGATCACACTTCCGGTGACTATCTACAATACAGGTGCTGGAGATTTGGATTTTGATGTATTGGACGGGGTTTATTCGCCCGTTGTAGATTTCGGGTTTGCATATATTGCCAACTCAAGTGACAATTCTGTCTCGGTTCTGGATTTGGCAACAAATACTATTGTAGGAGTTCCGATACCGGTAGGAATGTATCCGTGGCGGATAACCGTTAAACCGGATGGTAATTATGTTTATGTTTCAAATAGAGATGATAATACTATTTCAGTTATCCGGACTTCAGATAATACCGTAACCGCAACTATTCCTGTCGGACAAAGACCGACCGGCCTGGCATTCACACCTGATGGGAATTATGCTTATGTAGGTAACAGGAATAGTAATAATGTTATGGTAATAAATTGTACAACAAATTCAGTTGTAGCAACTATCACCCAGAGTTTAAATGGCCCCCAGGATATTGCAATAACCCCCGATGGGAACTATGCCTATGTCGCTACGTTTAATAATAGTGTTACAGTTATAGATGTTGGCCCCGATACTGTTTTAATCAATATCCCCGGAATTGCAAATTGTCATTCAATAGTTATTACCCCTAACGGACAATTTGCTTATGTTACTGAGGGATGGAACGGCAATGTATGGGTTATTGAAACAGCTACAAACACCATACTTACTACAATTAGTAGTTTTAATAATACTGTAGGCATTGATATCACACCTGATGGCAATTCAGTTTGGGTAGTTGATAAATGGAACTCACAGATTGTAATGATAGATGTAAATACGAATACGGTCGTTAAAACTGTTCCCAACCCTCTGTTTAATAACGCATGGGATATCGGAATATCCAATGATGGTGGATATGCCTATGTCACTAATCCTAATAGTTTTCCGAATACATTAATAATATATGATATTGTGGGTGATTCAATTGCCGGAACTCAATTTGCAGGCAACGGATCCCGCGGATTATCATTACTTAAAGGAGGAGTGGAATGGATGATTGAGAATCCCACTGCTGGAACAATTGTTCCCGGAGACAGCGCTTCAGTTGATGTAACTTTTTATACCTCCGGGCTAACTTCAGGTACATATACAGCAAATATCTTTATAACCTCCAATGACCCTGTAACACCTATTGATACTATCCCATGTGCATTAACTTTTAACGGTTATCCTGTTTTAGCATTGTCCGACACGTGTCTGGATCTTGATACTGCAATGGTAGGGACGACCAATAATCAACCGCTCTGGTTTTACAATACCGGCTGTGATACTTTATTTGTTACCAACATCACGAACACAGTACCTGAATTCTTTGTTGATACAACCCAACTGACATTATTACCCGGTGACTCAGGATTGGTTATTGTTTCATTCTCTCCTGCAAGTGTGGGCACATTCCTGGATACACTTGATATTTTTAACAACGATGTGGATACAACAGTTTGTTTGCGTGGTGAAGCGATCCTCGCACCTACTATATCTTTTAATCCTGATTCGTTTGATGTTACAATAACCAGTTGTTGTGATTCTTCAACCTTACCTCTAACTATTTACAATACCGGGGGAAGTGATCTGATCTTTGACCTGGGAATAGATAACCAGACTACTCCTAAAGTTCTATTAATGAATGCATGGGGTGATGCGAACGCTGTGAGAACCCAATTGGTGTCAACAGGCAGGTTTGTTCCTTCGGATTTTGGAATATTAACAAATCCTGCTACATTATCAATGGCTGATTTGGCTTCTTTTGATGTTGTACTTGCATGGGGCGGTGCTAATTGGAGTGATCCCATACTTATCGGAGATACATTGAAAAAATTTGTGGATCAGGGTGGTGGTGTTGTAATTGCAACTTATTCATTATCTGCACCATGGCCAATTGCAGGAGGTATATTAAATCCTAATTATTCGCCATTTCTTCCTGGTCCAACACAAGCTGTATCCGGCACAATAGATATAACTACACTGCCTGATCCGAATCATCCGATTTTTAATAACATTAGCGTTGATCCAACATATTGGTCGAATATAAGTTACTCAAACCCCCCTTTAAATATCGGTGGCACGCTAATAGCAAGTGATATCGGAGGGAACAGGGTAGTAGCAGAGAATCCTGATGGGAATGTAATAGGCATATCTGTTTATCCGGATAATTTAGGTGCAGGAAATGCCGAAGCCCGCCTGATGTTTGCCAATGCATTATATTATGTGAATAAAGTTGATTGGCTTTCTGCTTCTTTATCAGCAGATACAATAACACCCGGAGATTCAACGATCGTTAATTTAACATTCAATACGTGTGACAAGAATACAGGAATTTACACAGCTAATCTCACAATCAATTCAAATGATCCTGCATCGCCCCTTGAAACTATATCTTGTACACTGACTCTAAACGGATATCCTGTTATGGCATTGTCCGATACCTGTTTGGATCTTGATACTGCAATGGTAGGGACGACCAATATTCAACCGCTGTGGTTTTACAATACCGGTTGTGATACTTTATTTGTTACCAACATCACGAACATATTACCTGATTTCTCTGTTGATACAACCATGCTGACATTATTACCCGGAGACTCAGGGTTGGTCATTGTTTCATTCTCTCCGGCAAGTGCAGCCACATTCCTGGATACACTTAATGTTTTCAGTAATGATGTGGATACTACCGTATGCTTATCAGGTGTTGGTATTCCTACACCTACAATTTTCACCATTCCTGACTCGTTTGATGTTACTATTACCAGTTGCTGTGATTCAACAACTTTACCATTATACCTGTATAATATTGGAGGAGGTGATTTATATATCAATAACATTGACTATGGTGGTGGTGTTCCTCCGCTTTTCTATGAGCCCTGGGAGTCAGGAACCTATCTTCCAACATGGACCACCGGATCTTGTGGTTTTACATATAATGTAACCACTACGGATCCGGCAGTTGGAGCGTACTGCATGGAAATGATCGGAGGATGCAGTAATCATTACCAGGGATTAAGGCACGCATGGGGAACAAGTACACCTTCTTACGTGAGCTTTAGGGTAAAGTCGGGCAACGCAGGCCTTTCGGATGGTTATTTCGTTATAGGAGAAAATCCTTCCGCATCCACAACCAACCAGATGGCGTTTTTCTACATGCGGAATACTGGCAATATGCGACTGGCTGGTCCGGATATTGACTTTCCTTACTTGCCCAATCAGTGGTATCACATAGAGTTCAGGAATATCGATTACGGAACGCAAACCTTCGATTGGTATGTAGATGGTGCCCTGGTCAATGCAAGCACTTCTTTCCGGGGTACTAATATAACCAATAATGAAGTGCATTTTTATAATTTCAATTCTTCCACATCCTGGTTCGATGAAATAGTTATTGGGGATGGTCCTCCTGGTATTGAATGGCTAACCGTTAATCCTTTAACAGATACTATAGCTCCCGGAGATTCTTCCTTGATTAATGTAGAATTCAATAATTGCGGGCTCGGTACAGGAACATATATAGCAGAAATTATTATTAATTCAAACGACCATGCAAATTCATTTGACACAGTACCAGTTACATTAAATAGTGTTGGCTCACCTGAAATAATATTATCCGATACATGCCTTTATTTGGATTCTATCATGGAATTTACGGTCAATACCGGCTCTGTAATGATTTATAATAACGGATGTGATACTTTGTTCGTTACTAATATAACAAACTCCCTTCCGGAATACAGTGTTGATACTGCTAATTTTGCATTGCTGCCTGGTGATTCGCAACAGGTTATTGTAACTTTTTCTCCGACATCGGCAGGAACATTTACAGATACTCTCACTATTGTTAACAATGATGGGGATACTACGGTTTGCTTATTGGGAAAAGCATACGATTCACCTACCATCTCTTTTGTCCCTGACTCTTTTGATGTCACAATTGTAGGATGTTGTGACTCCAGCACTTTGCCTCTTACTATTTACAATACGGGTGGGATTGATCTGATTTTTAACCTCCAGGGTGAAAACGATTTCTTTGACGATTTTGAAAGTGGTTTGGGTAATTGGTCATGGACCGGAAATTGGGGGCTTACACCGGATGCATACCAGGGAGCTAACGCTCTTTCCGAAAGCCCGTTTGGTAATTATGGAGATGGTTGGAATCAATATATTGAACTTATTCAGCCAATACGAATCTCAGAGGCATCTAGTTGCGAGTTAACTTATTGGCAAAAGAGAAGTATGGAATGCTGCTGTGATTGGTTCCAGACACAGATAAGCGTTAACGGAGGAGGTTGGATAACGTTGGCATCATGGAATTGTAATGATCCTGCCTGGAATTTGAAAACCTTCGATCTTTCAGGATTTTTAACTGACGGTGACACACTGGGTGTCCGCTTTAATTTTACTTCTGACGGATCTGTAAATTTTGATGGTGTGCAAATTGATAATGTATCAATTACAGGTGTACATTCTTTTGAAACATGGATGAGTGGTACGCCTTTATCTGATACTGTGGCGAGCGGAGATTCAACAATAGTTAATTTTCAATTCAATAGCTGTGGGGTAAATGTCGGGAGCTACCCGGCAAACGTTATTATCATTTCCAATGACCCGTTAAATCCACAGGATACAGTACCAGTTGTGTTAACGGTTCAGGGAGCACCAGTAATTGAATTATCCGACACTTGTATTGATCTGGATACGGCAATGCAATGGACAACATCTACAAATACTTTCCGGATATACAATACAGGATGTGATACATTGTTCGTTTCCAATATGACTACGACTTTGGCTGAATTCTATCCGGACACAACGGCATTGGCTATCCCCCTTGGCGATTCGGCTCAGGTGACGGTTTCGTTTTCGCCTGTAACTGCCGGTAATTTTTATGATACTCTTATCATTTATAATAATGATGTGGATACAAGTATATGCCTGTCGGGTTATGCATATCTGGCGCCTGATATTGCTACTGACCCTGACTCGTTTGATGTTACAATTCCCGCATGTTGTGACTCTACTACCCAGTCATTGACCATTTATAATAATGGAGGAACAGATCTAACATTTACCATTACTATCTGTAGTTCTGCCAGTCTGACACTTGATACAATTCTTAATAATCTAAACCAAAATTACCTCAATGTTACCAGTGTTATTCCGAGCCGGTATGATTTCACTGACGGAGTTGCAGGCACAAATATAGGTGATGGGGGCGGAGATATGTATGATAACGGAAACTACCTCTGGACCAATCTTGGAGGCACCTTCAATTATTCAGATAATACAGTTATTCCTGATGCCTGGTTAGGCGCTACAGGAAAATATTTTACCAGGAAGCATCCAGGATTGTTCGTATTTGCTGCCGACCTGGATGGAATTGATTGGTTCGAGATCACAGGAAATTTAGGCGCTGATGGTGGTGGCAATGCCGATACTGCTACCCTGACAGCAACAAATTGCGGTATTACATATAAAGGATTTGTGAAAAGAGTTTATAATGCAGGAGACCCTTCCGTAAACCATCTGATCATCGTGGAAAATGATCCTGCAATTGATTATACATGGACAGCAAATACAGATGATGACCAGCACAGGATTTACAATTTGAGCTCTGCTCCGACTACACGGTTATACTACTTATTGTATGCTTCAACCGGTGGTGGTTATATCAATAATGCCCAGACATTAAATATTATGACAGAATTTATTAAGGCAATACTTCCGCCTGCCGGGTGGTTATCATTTTCACTAAATACAGATACAATAACACCTGGTGATTCAACAATAATTGACGCACAATTCAATACTTGTGGGATGAATGCAGGAACACATACATCCGACATAATTATCACTTCCAATGATCCTTTAAATTCACAAACTGCGATACCGGCTACATTTACAGTTATTGGCGTTGCCGAGATAGAATTATCGGATACCTGCCTTGATCTGGATACTGTCATGCAATGGTCTACCGGAAATAATTCTTTTTGGATCTACAACACCGGCTGTGATACATTGTTCGTTACCAATATGACAACATCATTAAGTGAATTCAGTACAGATACAACTGCACTTACGATCTTACTGGGTGACTCGGCACAGGTAACTGTTTCATTCTCACCGACAACTGCCGGGAATTTTTATGATACTCTTATCATTTACAATAATGATGTAGATACAAGTATCTGCCTGTCAGCGTATGCTTACCTTGCACCGGCTATTTCATTCGACCCTGACACATTTGATGTTTCTATAACTGCATGCTGCGATTCTTTAATATATCCTGTAACAATTTATAATACAGGTGGTTCAGATTTAATTTACAATAGTTCAACAATATCCGGTTCCGTGATGACCTACTCTGAAAATTTCACAAACGGTAATACCTATTGTCCCGGAACCCCACAATTCGATAATTGGGTCTCTTTCAGAAGCCAGTTGGACACTAACCTATATATGTTTACAAGAGTAACAATAAAGGGAAGTAATGATATGACAGGACGATCATGTACCGATCCGGTTATGGTGAAGCAGATGGCAGGATCCCTCTGGCATAGTGTTGCAAGCACCTGGACAGGTTGTGATGGTAATACATGGATGGTTGGTATGGGTTGTGGTGGCGGATGCGGTGCTCCTGCCTCTCAAATTGTTGAATTTACTGCAGACGGAACAACTTGTAATTGTACCAGCCCGGGCTACATTTTAAGACCTGCGATTGGCAATAACAACTGGGGAGGCATCAACGGAGTAACATGTGGGGCGCCAACTCAAACCATGACCGTAGAATTTGAATTCATCAGTTGGTTGAAATTGTCCCAGACTTTAGCAGATACGATAGCGCCAGGAGATTCAGCCATAGTTAATGCAACGTTCAATAGCTGCGGAATAAATGCCGGTACATATATAAATACCATTGTAATTACCTCCAATGATCCGATAAATAGTCCCGATACGATCCCAGTAACATTTACAATTAATGGCGCTCCTGAGATAGCGTTGTCTGACTCTTGTCTGTACCTGGATTCAATAATACAATACTCATCTAATACCGAGACCTTCTATATTAGAAATATCGGATGTGATACGTTGTTTGTTTCGGATATAAATAATTCACTTACAGAATTCAGCGTTAGCGATACTGCAGGTTATATCATGCCGGGAGATTCGGCAGAGATCATTGTTACATTTGCCCCTCTGACTGACGGTTTTTTTCAGGATACATTAACGATTTTTAATAATGATGCAGATACTACAGTATGCCTGTCAGCTTATGCATATCTTGCACCTGTTATTTCATACGTCCCTGACTCATTTGATGTTACCTTAGCCGCTTGTTGTGATTCGGTGACCTATCCTTTAACGATTTACAATACAGGCGGAAGTGATTTAGCTGTTGAGCTAGCAGGAACAGGGACTATGGGAACGCCCGATGTTGCTTTGGTCACTGCTGAAGAAGCTGCTTATAATACCGATGTCCGGAATAAACTGATAGCAACAGGAGCATTTAATTCGGTTACATTGGTAGATGCGCGATTTACGACACCTACATTAGCCGATCTTCAGAATTATGATGCTGTGCTGGTTTGGCGTAATTATGGATTTAATAATGCAGCACTTCTTGGTGATAATCTTGCCGATTATGTTGATGGAGGTGGTGGTGTTGTCACTGCGGTTTTTGCTAATTCATCAAGCACAATAACCGGACGATTCAATTCTGATGACTATTGGGTTATCCCTCCTGTAGGAGATGTAACAGGAGCTCAAAGTATGGGAACTGTATTTTTCCCCGCACACCCTATAATGCAAGGGGTAACAAGTTTTAATGGCGGTACTACAGCCTGGAGGGTATCAAATTTCAACGTTCATGCCAGCGCTACCAGAATAGCTGATTGGGTGGATGGAAGGCCGTTGGTAGCTACCCGGCTTATTAATGATGCATATAGAGTGGATTTAGGTATGTTTCCTCCTTCCAGTGATATCATTGGAGGGGGATGGGTTTCCTCTACTGACGGAGCGTTGTTAATGGCTAATTCTTTGTTATGGTCTATTGACGGAGGTGCTGCTTCCTGGCTATCAGTTAATCCTGAAACAGATACGATTGCTCCCGGTGATTCTTCCTTGTTTAATGTAGAATTCAATAGTTGCGGTCAGAATACAGGAACATACTTCTCTGATATTATTATTATGTCAAATGATCCACTGACACCACAGGATACAATACTTGCAGTGTTCACGGTACAGGGCGCTCCGGAAATAGTCCTGTCAGATTCTTGTCTGTATCTGGATTCAATAATGGAATATACATTTAGCGTTAACTCATTCTGGATTTTCAACACAGGTTGCGATACTTTATTCGTTACTGATATTAATAATTCAACACCTGAATATGGCGTTACTGATACCGCATTTACCATACCGCTTGGCGATTCTGCGTTGGTAATGGTATGGTTTGCCCCGGCTTCTGTAGGATTTTTCCAGGATACTTTAACGATATTGAACAATGATACGGATATCACCGTTTGTTTATCAGGTTATGGTTATGGCAGACCTATCATCTCTACTGATCCGGATTCATTTGATGTTGCATTGAACGGCTGCTGCGATTCAATAATAGTTCCTATGACAATATATAACAGCGGCTTGTCAGATCTTACCTGGAATAGCTGTTCCAATACAGGTATTTACGATGATTTTGATCCTATAGATGGATCGGCATGGTCATCCTATTCAGGAATTGCAAGTGCAAACTGCGGTTCAGTAAGCGGTAATGCTATGTATTTTAACGCTGCTGGCATAAGGGAGGCAACCACAATTGATATGGATGTTCAATGTATTAATGCAATTTCGTTTTATCTTAAGGTTGCAAATGGTACAGCTTTCCCGTGTGAATCTGCTGATGCAGGCGAGGATGTGGTATTGGAATACTCAACTGATGGCGGAGCATTTTGGAATAATATATTTACTTATGACCAGGATAATTATGCTAATTTCACATATATTAATGAACCCATACCGCCTCCTGCTCAAACCTCCTCTACAAGGTTCAGATGGAGGCAACTTTCACATTCCGGATCAGTCAATGATCATTGGGCAATAGAGGATGTTTTTATTGGGGACACGGTTAGTATTGCAAGTATGTCGCCTGATACAGGGACTATTGTGTCCGGTGATTCTGCAATTGTAAATGTCATATTCGATGGCTGTGGACTGGCTCCGGGATCATATTCGGATTCAGTCATCATTAATTCCAATGACCCATTGAACCCGCAGATAGTATTAGATGCCACAATAACCAAAGACACGATGCCGGGAGCGCCTGTTGCTTCGGATACTACAATTTGCTTTGGCGATCCCACACCTGACCTGACAGCAACCGGCACCAATATCCAATGGTATGATGATCCGTTATTAGACTCCGTGATATTCAGCGGTAATCCGTTTGCTTCAGGAGATACAGTAGCGGGTATTTATACCTATTATGTAACCCAAACAGTAAATGGTTGCGAAAGCCCTGAAGACACATCCGTCCTTACAATTAATGCCGGTCCGCCAGCTCCGGTAGCCACTGATACCACAATATGTTTTGGCAACCCGACACCTGATCTGATCGCTGCCGGAACAAATATAAAATGGTATAGTGATCCACTTCTTGACACGCTGGTGTTTACCGGAAGTCCGTTTGCTTCGGGGGACACAGCAATAGGAATATACAACTATTATGTTACAGATAGTATAACCGGCTGTATCCCCAGCACAGCCGATACTGCTTCATTAACCATTAATTTTGTACCAACAGCGCCTGGCTCTTCAGACACAACAATCTGTTTCGGTGACCCAACACCTGACCTTATCGCAACCGGATCTAATATCAAATGGTATAGCGATTCATCATTAACCACTCTGGAATTTGTTGGAGATTCATTCGCATCAGGTGATACAGCCGTGGGCATATATATATATTACGCCATGGATAGCATTAATGGATGTGCCGGTCCTTATACTGTGGTAACTTTATCTATCAATGGAGCGCCAACAGCGCCACCTGATTCTGACACTACGATATGTTATGGTGATCCGATACCAGACCTGGTCGCAACAGGCACATATATTCAGTGGTACAGTGATACGGGACTTACAACATTGGTATTTAGCGGAGATACTTTTGCAACGGGAGATTCGACTGTTGGAGCTCATATATATTATGTTACAGATAGTGTAAGCGGATGTGCCGCAAGCCCTGCCGATACCGCCATATTGTTCATTAATGCAATTCCACCGGCGCCCATAGCTTCTGATTCGGCAATATGTTTTGGCGATCCTCCTGGTGAACTAACAGCAACAGGAACCAACCTCCAATGGTATAGCGATTCATTGTTAGACACATTGGTTTGGATTGGCGATCCTTTCACAACAGGTGAAACCGGGGCAGGAACATACACATATTTTGTTACTCAAACAGTAAGCGGATGTGAAAGTCCGGCTGATACCGTTACCCTGACAATATATGCAACCCCGGCGCCGGACTCTTCCGATACAACGATATGTTCCGGAGACCCGACACCCGACCTGACAGCCACAGGAACCAACATCAAATGGTACAGTGATTCATTGCTTGATACATTATTGTTTAGCGGCAATCCTTTTGCAACAGGCGAAACAGCAGTGGGGATATATATATATTATGTTACCGATAGCTTAAATGGCTGTGAAAGCCCTGGAACCATGGTTACATTAACCATAAATGCAGGACCCGGAGTACCGGTTGCATCCGACACTGCAATATGCTTTGGTGATCCCACACCTGACCTCACGGCAACCGGTACCAACATCCAATGGTATGATGATCCGTTACTTGATTATGTGATCTATACAGGCAGTCCGTTTGCGACAGGTGAAACGGCTGCAGGCATATATACATGGTATGTTACAGATAGCATTTTAGGATGCCCCGAAGGACCGGCTGATACTGTTACATTAACAATAAATGCCATACCCTCAGTTCCCGTTTCTTCCGATACATTAATTTGTTTTGGTAATCCTACACCTGATCTCTCAGCTACCGGAAGTAATATCCAATGGTATAGTGATCCGGGTTTAACTGTATTGGAATTCAGCGGTAATCCTTTTGCAACAGGCGAAACAGTTGCAGGAAGCTATACATATTATGCAACACAAACAGTCAGTAACTGTGAGAGTCCTTCTGTAACAGTTACATTAACAATAAATGATATTCCGGCAACGCCTGCAGTATCAGATACTGCTATATGTTTTGGCGATCCCACACCTGACCTGGTAGCATCAGGTACCAATATCCAATGGTATGACGATGGAGGTTTGACTAATTTAGTGTTCACAGGCAGTCCGTTTGCAACAGGCAATACAGCAGCAGGAACATATACTTATTATGTCACGGATAGTGTAAATGGATGCCCGGCAAGCCCTGCGGATACAGTTACTTTGATAATCAATGCTATCCCGGCAGCTCCGTTAGCTTCCGATACTGCCTCATGTGTTGGCGATACAGTACCCGACCTGATAGCAGTAGGAGCCAACATACAATGGTACGATGATACACTATTAACTATCCCTGTATTTATTGGGGACACTTTTACAACAGGAGATACATTACCTGGAACATATATCTATTATGCTACCCAAACCGTAAACAATTGTGAAAGTCCTGCAGATACTGTTACGCTGACAATATATTCAACACCTGCACCAACCTCTTCAGACACAACGATATGTTTTGGCGATCCAACACCTGATCTCTCAGCAACAGGAAGTAATATACAATGGTATAGTGATCCTGCGCTTACTACATGGGAATTCAGCGGCAATCCTTTCACATCAGGAGATGTTGCCGTTGGTATATATACTTATTATGCCACTCAAACGCTGAACAGTTGTGAGGGCCCTGCAGTATCAGTTATATTAACGATAAATGCAGGGCCGGGTATTCCAGTGGCATCTGACACGGCAATATGTTTCGGTGATACAATACCTGACTTAACGTCAACTGGTACCAACATCCAATGGTATGATGATCCATTGCTTGACTCAGTGATCTCTACCGGCAGTCCGTTTGTAACAGGTGAAACTGCCGTTGGAATATACACATATTATGTTACCGATAGCGTAACCGGATGTGCCGAAGGTACTCCTGATACTGCTGTTTTAACCATAAATGCCATACCCACAGCACCGGTATCTTCAGACACAATAATATGTTTCGGAGATCCTACGCCTGATCTCTCGGCAACAGGAAGTAATATCCAATGGTATAGTGATTCTGCACTCACTACATTAGAATTCAGCGGTAATCCATTCTCCTCTGGAGATGTAGCAGTTGGTGTATATATTTATTATTCAACCCAGACCGTAAGCGGCTGTGAAAGTCCGGGAACTGCTGTAACCTTAACTATCAATGCACCACCGGCTGTACCTGCTGGCTCAGATACTGCAATATGTTTTGGTGACCCGACACCTGACCTGACTGCAAGCGGTTTATATATCCAGTGGTATAGCGATACGGGTCTGACAACATTAGAATTTGCCGGAGACACTTTTGTTACTGGAGAGACAGCAGCAGGAACATATAACTATTATGTTACTGACAGTGTTATAGGATGTGCTCAAAGTATACCCGATACAGCTACATTGATAATAAATGCAATACCTTCAGCGCCAATAGCTTCGGATACAGCTTCGTGTGTTGGAGACACAACACCAGATCTGATCGCAGTTGGAGCCAACATACAATGGTACGATGATACACTATTAACCATTCCTGTATTTATTGGGGACACTTTTACAACAGGAGATACATTACCTGGAATATATACCTATTATGCTACACAGACCGTAAACAATTGTGAAAGTCCAGCAGATACTGTTACGCTGACAATATATTCAACCCCTGCACCCACATCTTCCGACACAACGATATGTTTTGGCGATCCCACACCTGATCTATCGGTAACAGGAAGTAATATCCAATGGTATAGTGACCCTGCACTTACCACATTGGAATTCAGCGGCAATCCTTTCTCATCAGGAGATACTACCGTTGGTATATATACTTACTATGCCACTCAAACACTCAACAATTGTGAAGGGCCTGCAGTAGCAGTTACATTGACGATAAATGCAGGGCCCGGAGTACCGGTTGCATCCGACACTGCAATATGCTTTGGCGATCCCACACCTGACCTGACCTCAACCGGGACCAACATCCAATGGTATGATGATCCTCTGCTTGACTCAGTGATCGCTACCGTCAGCCCGTTTGCAACAGGAGAAACAGCAGTTGGAACCTATGTGTATTATGTTACTGATAGCGTAACCGGATGTTCCGAAGGTACTCCTGATACTGCTGTTTTAACAATAAATGCTATACCCACAGCACCGGTGTCTTCAGACACAATAATATGTTTCGGAGATCCTACACCTGATCTCTCGGCTACCGGAAGTAACATACAATGGTATAGTGATTCTGCACTCACTACATTAGAATTCAGCGGCAATCCATTCTCCTCAGGAGATGTAGCAGTTGGTGTATATATTTATTATGCAACCCAGACCGTAAACAATTGTGAAAGTCCGGGAACTACTGTAACCTTAACTATCAATGCGCCACCGGCTGTACCTGCTGGCTCAGATACTGCAATATGTTTTGGTGACCAGACACCTGACCTGACTGCAAGCGGTTTATATAACCAGTGGTATAGCGATGCGGGTCTGACAATATTAGAATTTGCCGGAGACACTTTTGTTACTGGAGAGACAGCAGCAGCAACATATACTTATTATGTTACGGATAGTGTTACAGGATGTGCTCAAAGCATACCCGATACAGCTACATTGATAATAAATGCAATACCTTTAGCGCCAATAGCTTCCGATACCGCTTCGTGTGTTGGAGATACAGTACCCGATCTGATCGCAGTTGGAGCCAACATCCAATGGTACGATGATACACTATTAACCATCCCTGTATTTATTGGAGACACTTTTACAACAGGAGATACAACAGCAGGAATATTTATATATTATGTAACTCAAACCGTAAACAATTGTGAAAGTCCTGCAGATACAGTTACGCTGACAATATATTCAACACCAGCGCCAACCTCTTCCGACACAACGATATGTTTTGTTGATCCAACACCTGATCTGTCAGCAACCGGTTCCGGTATCCAATGGTATAGTGATTCTGCACTTACCACATTGGAATTCAGCGGCAATCCATTCTCATCAGGAGATACTATCGTTGGTATATTTACTTATTATGCTACTCAAACTCTAAACAATTGTGAAGGGCCCGCAGTAATAGTTACATTAACGATAAATGCAGGACCGGGTATCCCAGTGGCATCTGACACGGCAATATGTTTCGGTGATACCGTACCTGACCTGACCTCAACAGGTACTAATATACAATGGTATGATGATCCGCTGCTTGACTCAGTGATCTTTACCGGCAATCCGTTTGCAACAGGAGAAACAGCCGTTGGAATATACACATATTATGTTACCGATAGCGTAACCGGATGTGCCGAAGGTACTCCTGATACTGCTGTTTTAACCATAAATACTATACCCACAGCACCGGCATCTTCTGACACAATAATATGTTTCGGAGATCCTACGCCTGATCTCTCGGCAACAGGAAGTAATATCCAATGGTATAGTGATTCTGCACTCACTACATTAGAATTCAGCGGTAATCCATTCTCATCAGGAGATGTAGCAGTTGGTGTATATATTTATTATGCAACCCAGACCGTAAGCGGATGTGAGAGTTCTGGAACTGCTGTAACCTTAACTATCAATGCGCCACCGGCTGCACCGGCAGCTTCAGCAGACACGGCTATCTGTTTTGGTGATCCTACACCAGACCTGACTTCAAGCGGCACAAATATCCAGTGGTACAGCGATACAGGTCTGACAACATTAGAGTTTGCCGGAGACACTTTTGCCACAGGAGAAACTGCAACCGGAACATACACATATTATGTCACGGATAGTGTTTCAGGATGTTCGCAAAGTCCTGCTGTTACGGTAACTTTAATTATTAATGTCCTTCCATCAGTACCTGTTGCCCCTGACACAGCTATTTGCTTTGGTGATACAGTTCCTGACCTGGTTGCCACAGGAGATAGTATCCAGTGGTATAGTGATCCATTATTGGATACATTGGTATATTCAGGCAGCTCATTTGCCACAGGTAATACTACCGCAGGGATTTATACCTATTATGTAACTCAAACCGATACTGTTACCCTTTGTGAGAGTTATCAGGATACCGTCACTTTAACAATAAATTCAATACCATTGGCACCAATATCGTCAGACGAAATTGTTTGCTATGGTGATCCTGTTCCCAACCTGGTAGCTACCGGGACCAATGTTCAGTGGTATAGTGATTCCTTATTAGATTCATTGGTATATTCAGGCAGCTCATTTGCCACAGGTGATACGGCAGAAGGCACTTATATTTATTACGCCACCCAGACCCAAAATAATTGTGAAAGTCCTGCTATTACGGTTACTTTATCTATTAATACAGGGCCATCAGTACCGGCAGCAACGGCTGATACCGCCATTTGTTTTGGAGATACTACACCTGACATTACCGCTTCCGGAACATACATTCAATGGTATAGTGATCCATTGTTAGATTCAGTAGTGTTTACCGGCAGTCCATTTGCAACAGGAGTAACTGCCGTTGGAATATATACATGGTATGTTACTGATAGTGTACCGGGATGTGTGGCAAGTATAGCCGATACTGTTACTTTTACAATTAATGCAATACCATTAGCACCGGTATCTTCAGATACAACGGTCTGTTTCGGTGAACCAACACCTGACCTGGTTGCTTCAGGAACAAATATACAATGGTATAGTGATTCATTATTGACCGCTTTGGTATTCAGCGGAGACACTTATGCAACCGGAAATATCGCAGATAGTGTTTATACATATTACGCAACCCAAACTATAAACGGCTGTGAGAGCCCGGCTACAACGGTTGTCCTGACAATACTGCCTGCTCCACCTATGCCAACTGCATCAGACACTATTGTCTGCTATGGTGATCCTGTTCCTGATCTTACAGCCACAGGTACCAACATCCAGTGGTACAGCGACCCATTGCTTGATACCCTGGTATTCAGCGGCAGTCCATTTGCAACAGGAGACACAGCAATAGGTGTATATACTTATTATGTTGTTGATAGTACAGGGAGTTGCTTCAGCCAGGTAAATCCTGTTACATTGACAATAACCAGTTATCCGATCCTAACCTTGTCAGACACATGCCTGGATCTGGGGCCAATCATCGAATTTACTACTATCACTGATACATTGTTCTTCTTCAACCCCGGTTGTGATACTTTACAAATAACAAATATTACGAACTCAACACCCGAGTTCAGCGTTGACACAACTTATATATCAGTATTACCAGGTAACACCGGACAAGTAATTGTTACTTTTGCACCTACTGCTTCCGGCATTTACCTGGATACACTTAATATCACCAGCAATGACGTTGACGATACTGTATGCCTGAGTGGTTCTGCCCTGGGCGCTCCTGTTATCGCTGCTTTACCCGATTCATTTAACGTAGCTTTTGATGGTTGTTGTGACTCTTCTGTTTCAACATTGACCATTTACAACACCGGAGTAACCGACCTGATCTGTAATATAAGTACAGATAGCATCTGGCTTGGCGTTTCCATATCAGCCGAAACGGTTGCAGCAGGGGATTCAGCCATTGTTGCCGTTACCTTTAACGGTTGTATAATGAATCCGGGGACATACATAGCAAGTATTACGATCAGTTCCAATGATCCCCTTAATCCTTTCGTTATTATACCGGTTACACTTGTCAAGGATCCATTACCGGCATCACCATCTGCCGTTCTCACAGAAGTATGTTTTGGCGACTCCGTCCCAGCTCTTATTGCTAACGGGGGAGATACTATTTTATGGTATGATGATCCGGGTTTGACGAATCTCGTTTTTGTCGGTGACACCTTTGCTACCGGAGATACTGCCATCGGTGCCTATACTTATTATATCACATCCATGGTTCACAGTTGTGAGAGTCTTCCTGACAGTGTTACTTTGGCTATTAACACCCCCCCATCTGCTCCTGTCGCTTCCGATACCACCATTTGCTTTGGAGTTGCAACACCAGATCTGATCGCCTCAGGTACTTATATCCAATGGTACAGCGACACTGGTCTGACAACACTTGTCTATGCAGGTGGTACCTTCCCGACAGGAATGACGGCTGATAGTGTTTATACCTGGTATGTTACAGACAGCACCGGAGGTTGTTCTGAAAGCCCTGCCGATACAGCTACGTTGACAATAATACCTGCGCCGGTGCCACCTGTTGTTTCCTCAGATACAGTAATTTGTTTTGGTGATCCAACACCTTCATTTACTGCAACAGGTGACAGTATTCTCTGGTATACTGATCCTCTGTTGATTACACCTGTATTCAGCGGAGCCACTTTCGCACCTGCAGATACAGCCCCAGGTGTGTATACGTATTACGCTACTCAAACAGATACTTCCGTTAGCAATTGCCAAAGTCCTGCGGATTCTGTTATATTAACAATTAATGAAATACCCTCTGCCCCGGCAACTGCAGGTGATACTTCTATTTGTGTTGGTAGTCCCACACCTGAACTCGTTGCTTTCGGTTCATACCTGCGATGGTATGACGATATCGGGCTTACAAACCTGGTATTTTCAGGAGACACTTTCCAACCAGCGGATACGGTTGTTGGAGTATTCGAATACTTTGTTACAGATAGCGTTGCTACTTGCGCTCAGGGACCTGCCAGTATGGTTACTTTAACCATAAATACTTTGTCAACCATACCGGTAGCGACAGATACTACTATATGTTACGGTTATCCAACACCGGCACTTATTGCGACAGGAACATATATCAAGTGGTATAGTGACAGCGGTCTGTCAAACCTTGTTTTCAGTGGAGATACTTTCCCGAGCGGAGATTCATTAGCCGGGATATATACTTATTATGTTACAGATAGTGTTGGAGGTTGTCCGGCAACATCGGCAGATACGGCAATCTTAACTATAAATACCTTGCCGTCAGCACCTGCTTTATCCGATACTACAATATGCTACGGAGATCCGACACCTGACCTGGTAGCTTCCGGAACGCTTATTAAGTGGTACAGTGATTCACTATTAGACACGATGGTATTTTCAGGCAGCTCATTTACCACAGGCGAAACTGCTGCTGGATTATATATATATTATACCACTCAAACTGATACTTTGACAGGTTGTGAAAGCCCTGCAACTATGATCACTTTGACCATTAATGCCATACCTGCTGCACCAACGGCTACCGATGAGACGGTATGTGAAGGAGATTCCGTTCCTGACCTTATCGCAACAGGGGTAAATATCATCTGGTATAGTGATACCGGATTAAGCGTTGTGGAATTTAGCGGTGATACATTTGCTACGGGACAAATCATCCCGGGAACGTTTACCTATTATGTAACTCAAACAGTGCTTGACTGTGAAAGCCCTGCTGATACCGTTACATTGGTCATTTTGCCAACTCCGTCAGTTCCAACGGCATCTGATGAAACGGCATGCGAAGGTAGTGCGATCCCTGACCTGATTGCAACGGGAACCGATATAAAATGGTATAGTGATTCATCGTTAACAATATTATCAGACACCGGTAATACATATGCCACCGGTCAGACAGTTCCGGGCACGTACACGTATTATGTAACAGACAGTCTGCCGGGATGTTCCGGGCTTTCAGCATCAGTTGCATTAACAATAATCCCGATGCCGGTAGCGCCAACAGCTTCCGACTCCGTGATTTGCTATGGCGAACCGACACCTGACATGGTAGCAACGGGGACGCTTATCAGATGGTATGATGATATACTACTCCAGAACTTAATATACAGCGGAGATACCCTTGTTCCTGCTGATACTGCTGCCGGTATATATCTGTATTATGCTACACAAACCGATACAGTAACACTTTGCGAAGGTCCGGCAATTACTGTATCATTGACCATTAATGCCCTGCCGTCAATACCAACAGCTTCTGATGAAGTTGCTTGTGAAGGTGCTGCTGTTCCCGACCTGGTAGCTTCAGGATCAAATATTACATGGTATAGTGATACAAGCTTAAGTGTTATAGAGTTCATTGGTGATACCTTTACTACCGGAGATAGTGTTGCAGGTACATATATTTACTATGTAACTCAAACAATTCTTTCCTGTGAGGGTCCGGCAGATACAGTTTCATTGAACATCCTGCTATCGGTACCTGCACCAACAGCATCTGATGAAATAGGTTGCGAGGGTGGTACTATCCCTGATCTTTCAGCGACAGGTTCTAACATTCAATGGTATAATAGTCCACTGTTAGACACTGTAATATTTACCGGCAGTTTTTTTGCAACAGGCGATACGGCTCTGGGAACATATACATGGTATGTTACTGATAGTGTTCCGGGATGCGCTGAAAGCGCTGCTGATACGGTTACTCTTACAATTAACGCGATACCATCAGCACCGGTATCTTCCGATACAACAATCTGTTTCGGTGATCCAACACCTGACCTTGTTGCTTCAGGAACTATCATCCAATGGTACAGCGATTCATTATTGACAGCATTAGTATATAGCGGAAACACTTATGCAACCGGAAATACCCTAGATAGTATTTATACATATTACGCTACTCAAACCATAAACGGTTGTGAGAGCCCGGCTACATCGGTTATCCTCACAATACTGCCTGCTCCTCCAATGCCGGCAGCAACTGACGTTATTGTTTGTTGGGGTGATTCTGTTCCTGATCTTACAGCTACAGGCGCCAACATCCAGTGGTACAGCGATCCATTGCTTGATACCCTGGTATTTAGCGGCAGTCCTTTCACAACAGGAGACACCGCAATAGGTACAAATACTTATTATGTTGTTGACAGTTCAGGAAGCTGCTTTAGCCCGGTAAATACGGTTACATTGACAATAACCAGTTACCCGATCCTAACCTTGTCAGACACATGCCTGGACCTGGGAGCAATCATAGAATTAACATCCAGCACGGATATATTGTTCTTCTTTAACCCGGGTTGTGATACATTGCAGATAACAAATATTACTAACACAACACCCGAATACAGTGTAGATACGACCAGCATAACCGTATTACCCGGAGACACAGGGCAACTCATTGTTACTTTCTCTCCTGCTGCTTCCGGCACTTACCTGGATACACTAAACATCACCAGCAATGACGTTGACGCTACCGTATGCCTGAGTGGTTCAGCCCTTGGCGCTCCTGTCATCGCAGCTTTACCCGATTCGTTTAACGTAGCATTTAACGGTTGTTGTGACTCATCTGTATCTACATTGACCATTTCCAACACAGGAGCCACCGACCTGATCTGTAATATAAGTACCGATAGCATCTGGCTTGGAGTTTCCACAACAACTGATACTGTAGCAACAGGAGATTCAAGCTTGATTGCCGTAACATTTAACGGCTGTATAATGAATCCCGGGACATATACTGCAAGTATCACTATAGGTTCCAATGATCCACTGGATCCTTCCGTTATCATACCTGTTACACTTGTCAAGGATTCATTACCGTCATCACCATCAGCCGTCCTCACAGAAGTGTGTTTTGGCGATTCCGTCCCTGCTCTTATAGCTACCGGGGGAGATACAATTTTATGGTATGATGATCCTGGCCTGACCAACCTCGTTTTTGTCGGAGACACCTTTGCCACCGGAGAAACTGCAATCGGTGCATATACTTATTATATCACTTCCATGGTAGACAGTTGTGAGAGTATTGCAGACAGTGTTACTTTAGGAATTAACACCCCGGCATCCGCACCAGTCGCACCCGATACCACCGTCTGCTTTGGAGTAGCAACACCTGACCTGATAGCTTCAGGAACCTATATCCAGTGGTACAGCGATACAGGACTGACAACACTTGTCTTTAGCGGTGATAACTTCCCTACAGGAATGACGGCTGATAGCGTTTATACCTGGTATGTCACAGACAGCACCGGAGGCTGTTCAGCTAGTCCTGCCGATACCGCTACCTTGACAATAATACCTGCACCTGTGCCACCTGTTGCCTCTGCAGATACAATAATCTGTTTTGGTGATCCAATACCTTCATTTGCTGCAACAGGTGACAGTATCCTCTGGTATAACGATCCACTGCTGATAACACCTATATTCAGCGGAGATACATTCGCACCGGCAGATACAGCCCCGGGTGTGTATACGTATTACGTCACACAAACAGATACTTCCATCAGCAATTGCCAAAGTCCAGCGGATTCTGCTTTATTGACTATTAATGCCATACCATCTGCACCTGTTACCTCTGGCGATACTGCTATTTGTCTCGGTAACCCTACTCCTGATCTTATCGCTTTCGGGTCATATATCCGGTGGTATGATGATAGCGGGCTAACCAGCCTGGTATTTGTAGGAGATACTTTCCAACCCGTAGATTCAATTGTTGGTATATATACGTACTATGTTACGGACAGCGTAGCTACTTGCTCTCAGGGACCTGCCAATACAGTTACTCTGACCATTAATGTTTTATCAACAGTACCAACTCCTACTGATACTACAATATGTTATGGTGATCCTACACCAGACCTTATTGCAACCGGAACATATATTAAATGGTATAGTGACAGCGACTTGACGAACCTGGTATTCAGCGGTGATACATTCCCGAGTGGAGATACAGCAGCGGGGATCTATACTTATTATGTTACAGATAGTGTTGGAGGTTGTCCGGCAACTCCGGCTGATACAGCTACTTTAACTATCAACGCCTTACCGGCAGCGCCAATTGCCAATGACACGACAATTTGTTTCGGTGAAACAACACCTGACCTGGTTGCAACCGGAGTGGGTATCCGCTGGTATAATGATTCGTTATTAGACACATTGGTATTTACCGGGGATACTTTCCCGACAGGAGATACAATAACAGGTATTTATACCTATTATGCCACACAAACTGATACACTGACAAATTGTGAAAGCCCGGCAGTTACTGTTATCCTGACCATTAATCCCATACCGACAGCCCCAACATCTACAGGTGTAACGGAATGTGAAGGAAATCCAATACCTGATCTGACTGCTACAGGAACTAATATTCAATGGTATAGTGATACTGCGCTGACCGTGTTAGAGTTCAGCGGAGACACCTTTGCAACTGGACAAACAGTTGCCGGAACATATACATATTATGTAACACAAACATTACTCGGATGTGAAAGCCCTGCTGATACTGTTTCACTGGTCATTTTACCCACACCGTCAGCACCTGTAGCTTTAGACGAATCGGCATGTGAGGGAGGTACAATTCCTGATTTGACAGCAATAGGAACTAATATTAAATGGTATGGCGATCCGGGATTGACTAATCAGGTATGTACAGGAAATACTTTTGCAACCGGTCAAACATCTCCGGGTATATACACATATTACGTGACTGATAGCTTGCCTGGTTGCCCGGGTCCGGCAACAACTGTTACGTTAACAATAAATACAATGCCGGGAGCGCCTACAGCAAATGATGTAACAATATGCTACGGAGAACCGACACCTGATCTGACAGCAACTGGAACTAATGTACAATGGTATAAAGATCCTACATTGCTCATATTGTCATATAGCGGAAATACATTTGCAACAGGTGTAACAGCAGTAGGAATATATACCTGGTATGTCACCCAAACTGCAATCGGCTGCGGTGAAAGTCAAGCTGATTCTGTTACATTGACCATAAATCCCAAGCCGTTGGTTACTTTAAATACTTACTCTGTTCCTATTGCCCTTGGTGATTCGGTAACATTGATAGCTTACAATGCTACAACATATATATGGTCACCTTCGGCAGGTTTAAATACCAATAACGGCTCAACCGTAATAGCATCACCTGATACTACAAAAACTTATACTGTAACAGGAACAAATGATTGGGGCTGTTCCAATGATGCCAGTGTAATAGTTATTGTGAAAGGAACAGGGATTGACGAAAACACCATTGTTCAGAATTTGTCAATATATCCCAATCCCACGAGAGATGTATTTGTTGTAGATTTTATTTCTTCCGAAAGTGGACTTGTAGAGATCAATTTACAAAACTCCCTGGGGCAAATGCTGATCATTAAGGAAATTGAATCTGATAAAGGTCACTATTACACTCAAACATTCGATGTGAAAGATCTGGGAACAGGGGTGTATAATTTGCAGATAGTTACTGATAGTGGGGTAATTAATAGTAAAGTGGTGGTGTTTAAAAATTAAAAGTAGAAAATAGACCTCACAGGTTTCCAAAACCTGTGAGGTCTGATCTGTTCATTCTGAGCCCCGCCATCCGTTAGCCAGTATGTAAGCCATAACGGGGTGAAGAAATTCCCGGCTATTTGCACCAACCCATCAACAAGCATCTTACCGGGGACGGTGGGTTCAGCCGAACCGACAATCAGGGTGGGGGGGGAGTTAACGCGTTAGCTTTCCCATGTTTTTAGGGGGAGATACAGAGGGGGTAAAAAATCTTTGCAATACTTTATTCCTTAATCACTTCGTAAACTTCAAAAATACCCCATTTCCCCTGCGTTACTCCAATCCAGCCATCCCGCATTTTAACTACCAAAATTTGATTCAGATGTCAAGTTTTTTTATTATATTAAGTATAAATATTTATAATAATAATATGCTATATTTGTAAATTGAGGAAGTTTTATTCCATTCTAATTTAGAAATAGTAAAAATAGTACTTTGTCAATAATATTATAAGAATAATGAAAAAAAAACTTATCCAACTCGCATTGATCATGGCAGGTATTCCGGGTATTGGATTTGCCCAGCCACTAATTTCCTTTTCGCCTGATACGATAAAGGCAACTGTAACAATATGCAATGACTCCACCACACAGCCGTTGACAATATACAACACTGGCTCACAGAACCTGGATTACACCATTAGTATTAACCTTACAAGTATAGGCAATGACCAGCCAAAATCAGCGTGTATCCCAAACAATGGTACATGCTGGAGCAATCAGGGCATAACTAATGTGACATTTAATACTATTAATAATTCATCAGGGACATGTGATGGTTATAAGAATTATACAAATATAAAAACATGTGTAATTGCCGGTGAATCTTATTCAATATCCATTAAAAATGGAGTTACATTAGAAGAGGATGTCCGTACATGGATAGACTATAACAATGATGGGGTATTTCAAGCATCAGAAAAGGTATTTGAATCTCTTAAGAAATATCTTCATACCGGAACAGTTAATATTCCAATTACAGCAGTAAAAAATCAACCATTAAGAATGCGGGTTGCCGATAACTATTTTGCTAGCCCTATCCCCGAAGTTTGCTCTACTCCATCTTTTTATGGACAATATGAAGATTATACCATAATCATACTGGAAGACAGCATAGTCACTCTATCTGACACATCCGGCACATTGCCCGGTGACTCAGTAATAATTGACGTCTATCTCAATGCTCTTGGGTTGCCTGCCAATGTTTATACTGCAGAGATAATTATCAATTCAAATGATCCGGTTAATCCGGTTGTTACCATCCCTGTGGTATTTACAGTAGAAGGTGAACCTGAAATTGATTTATCTGATACAATTATTGATTATGATTCTATCATGCAGTGGGCTAGCAAGACTGATACTCTAATCATCTATAATACTGGCTGCGATACTATGTTTGTTACCAGCATAACAAATTCCCTTAGCGAATATACTTTAGATACAAACAATATGACAATTCCTCCATTCGATTCTGCACTTATACAGATAACATTTAATCCTTTAACTGTTGGAAGCTTTACTGATACATTGAACATATATAATAATGTTGTTGATACTATTGTCATATTAACAGGTGTAGGTACTCCCTCTCCAAAAATATCTTATAGTCCGGATTCATTTAATGTTACATTTACTACATGTAATGACTCTACGACACAACCGCTGACAATTTACAATACAGGAACAGCAGATATGTATCTTGATATTAACATTGAATACAGCGAAAGCATAAAACCTCCTCCCTGTACACCTGCAACAACCGCCTATTGCTGTGGTATGGGAATAATAACTGTTCAGTTTAATACAATTAACAATACATCAGGAAATGGCTCTGTTGGCTACGAAAACTTTGATTACATCAGCACTACTGTATATGCAGGACAGACTTACCCAATCACAATTAACTCCGGTCTTCCAAATAATCACAATGTTCGTGCATGGATTGACTATGATAATAGCGGAACATTTGAAGACCCTGCCGAGAGAGTGCTTCAATCAATGAATAAAGACGTCCATACCGGAAATATCACTATTCCAGAAACAGCAGTACTTGATATTCCATTAAGAATGCGTATTGCCGGTGACTATTATTTGAATTCTACACCCGGACCTTGTAGCAATGTTCAATATGGACAGCATGAAGACTATACTGTAGTAATTGTTTATTCAGACAGTATTTTTTCGCTTTCTGAGTCCGCAGATACTATTATACCAGGGGATTCGTCAATAGTTGATGTATATTTCGATGCTTCAGGGCTAATTTCCGGAGTATATACATCAAAGATAACTATTAATTCAAACGACCCTTCGAGTCCGGTTAATACTATACCTCTGAGTCTCACAGTACAAGGTCATCCAATAATTGGACTATCTAATGACACCCTGGTTTTTGATTCAATATTACAATACACAAGCGATACTGTCAGTTTAACAATTTACAACACCGGATGCGACACTTTATTTGTTACTAATATTACTGCATCAGATACTGATTTCACAACGGATACTACTATTTTAACAATACCGCAAGATGACTCATCCTCGGTACAGGTCATATTCACACCTCAATCTTTTGGTGCTTATTTAGATACCCTAACAATTTTTAATAATTATAATGATACAACAATTATCTTAAAAGGATTTAGCAAACAACCGCCAATTATTGTTACAGTTCCTGACTCATTCAGTGTTAATTATACTGCCTGCGATGATTCCTCTACATCGTTATTAAAAATTTATAATACAGGCACTGAAGACCTTATTTTTAATATTGATTATCCATCATGGGTAACATTATCAGATACTGCAGACATCATAACCAACGGTGATTCATTACTGATTGATGTCAAGTTTTATGCTTCGGGATTACTCACAGGAACACATAATTCTTACATTATTGTAAATTCAAATGACCCGTTGAATCCGGCTGATTCAACTCAATGTACACTCATATTAAATGGTTATCCTGTAATAGGACTATCGGATACAATTATATCTATGGATACTATAATGCAATGGACAGAAGATATTGATACATTATTGATATTTAACACAGGTTGTGATACTTTGTTCGTTACCAATATGACAAACACACTTGGTGATTTCAGCACTGATACGACCAATTTTACCCTTTTACCAGGTGACACAGGACTTGTACAGATAACATTCAGCCCAACGATTGTCGGCACACAGATTGATACAATTCAAATATTTAACAATGATATAGAGACATTAGTAATCTTACAAGGTGTTGGAACAGAGCCCCCTGTAATATCCTATAATCCCGACACATTTGATGTTACTATAACAACGTGCAATGATATTATAACGTTGCCACTAACAATATACAATTCAGGATTAGCAGATTTGTATTTGAATATGAATATTGAATTAAATGAAAGCATTAAACCTCCTCCCTGTACACCTGCAACAACCGCCTATTGCTGTGGTATGGGAATAATCACTGTTCAGTTTAACACAATAAACAATACATCAGGGAATGGCTCTGTGGGCTACGAAAACTTTGATGCCATCAACACTACAGTATATGCAGGACAGACTTATCCAATCACAATTAACTCCGGTCTTCCAAATAATCATAATGTTCGCGCATGGATTGACTATGATAATAACGGAACCTTTGAAGACGCTACCGAGAGAGTGCTTCAATCACTGAATAAAGACGTCCATACCGGGAATATCACTATTCCAGAAACAGCAGTAATTGATATTCCATTAAGAATGCGTGTTGCCGGGGACTATTATCAAAATTCAGTGCCGGGACCATGCAGTAATGTTCAATATGGACAACATGAAGACTATACAGTAATTATAATTCTTTCAGACAGCATTTTCTCATTGTCTGAATATACAGATACTATCCCACAAGTAGATTCTGCAATAATAGATGTCGAATTTAATGCAGGGGGATTAATTACCGGTGAATATTCAAAACAAATAATTATTAATTCCAATGATCCTTTAAGTCCTTATGATACAATACCTTTAATTCTTACAGTAGAAGGTCATCCAATAGTAGAATTCTCAGATGATACTTTAGTTTTTGATTCAATATTACAATATACAAGTGATACACTTATTTTAACAATTTCTAATACCGGATGTGACACCTTGCTTGTTACTAATATAACAGCATCTGACAGCGATTTTGAAGTAGATACTACTAACTTGATAATACCGCAAGGCGACTCAGCATCAGTTCAGGTGGTATTTAATCCTCAATCAGATGGAAACTATTTAGATACACTTAATATTTTCAATAATTATAATGACACAACTATTATCTTAAAAGGCTATAGTAAAAGTCCTCCAAATATTGTTACAGTACCTGACTCACTTAGCGCTAATCTATCGGCTTGTGATGACTCAGCCACATCGGTATTAAAAATATATAATACTGGTTTTGAAAACCTTATTTTCGATATAGATTATCCATTATGGATAACACTATCGGATACAGCAGACACTATCTCTAATGGAGATTCATTGCTTATAGACGTAAAGTTCAAAGCTGCAGGATTAAATACAGGTATTCATAATTCTTATATTATTGTCAATTCAAATGATCCGTTAAACCAGGCAGACTCAACTGCATGTACACTTACATTAGCAGGTTACCCCATATTGGCGCTGTTAGATACAAGTTTCAGTATGGATACAATAATGCAATGGGCAGTTGATACTGACACGCTGTTGATCTATAATACAGGATGTGATACCTTGTTTATCACAAACATAACTACTTCAATAACAGATTTCAGTGTTGATACAACCAATCTTTCAATATTGATGGGCGATTCAGGAACAGTAATTATCACCTTTAACCCGGCTACTGTTGATACATTCACCTGCGATCTCAATATTTTCAGCAATGATGTAGACACAATTGTTATGCTGTATGGCGTAAGTACTTATCCTCCGGTAATTTCTTATGATCCTTCTTCATTCACAGATACTGTAGGAACCTGTATTGATTCATTGGTAAATCAGTTGACAATATCCAATTCAGGATTAACAGATCTGAATTTCGATATAGAAATTGAATACGGAGAGCCTGTACTTCCACCACCCTGTACACCTGCTACAACCGGCTATTGCTGTGGCATGGGAATAATCACTGTTCAGTTTAACACAATTAATAATACATCAGGAAATGGCTCGTTAGGCTACGAAAACTTTGATTCCATCAGCACTACAGTATATGCAGGACAGACTTACCCGATCACAATTAACTCCGGTCTTCCAAATAATCATAATGTTCGTGCATGGATAGACTACGATAATAGCGGAACATTTGAAGATGCTTCTGAGAGAGTGTTTCAATCGTTAAATCTAGATGTCCATACCGGAAATGTTACTATTCCTACAACAGCAGTAGTTGGGACTTTGTTAAGAATGCGTGTTGCCGGTGAATTCTGGCAGAATTCAACACCAGGGCCTTGTAGCAATGTTGAATACGGACAACATGAGGACTACTCTGTTTTAATACTGGTAGATAGTATGATCACCTTATCCTCTACGGCAGATACTTTATCAACCGGAGATACAACGGTCATTGATATAATATATAATACAGAAGAGCTAAACCTGGGTACTTACACTTTTGACCTGGCTGTCAGTACCAATGATCCGTTATACTACAATTTTGATATACCAATGTCATTAACAATAGAACCTGTCCCTGCTGAACCATCGGCAGCCAACCAGTCTGCCTGTGAAGGAGATTCTGTCCCTGACCTCACTGCTACCGGTACGAACATAAAATGGTATAGTGATACAGCGCTGGCAATCCTGGAATACAGCGGGAGTCCGTTTCCGACAGGACATGATACTGCAGGCACTTATATTTATCATGCTACACAAACACAATATGGTTGTGAAAGTGCATATAATACTGTTAGTTTAACTATTAATCCATTACCTTCTGCTCCAACAGCTTCCGATACATCTGCATGTGAAGGTGACACAATTCCGGATCTTACTGCTACAGGAGCGAATATCAAATGGTATAGTGATACCGGACTGACAACATTAGTATATACAGGAAGTCCGTTTACAACAGGAGATACTGCTTCAGGAGTATATAACTATTATGTTACACAAACTGTAAGCTCCTGTGAAGGTCCTGCTGATACTGCATCATTAACCATTTATTCTATGCCGCCTGCTCCAACAGCTGCTGACAAAATCGCCTGTGAAGGAGGCACAATACCTGACCTTACTGCCACAGGTACTGACATCAAATGGTACAGTGATCCTGCACTGACAATTCTTGAGTTCAGCGGAGATACATTTGCCACAGGAAATACCACAGCCGGTACGTATACCTATTATGCTACACAAACGGAAACAGTGAACAGTTGTGAAAGCCTTTCAGACACTGTTACTTTAACCATATATTCCGTACCTGCCATGCCTCCAACATCAGACGAATCAGTTTGCGAAGGAGGTTCGGTACCTGACCTTGCTGCTACAGGCACTGATATCAAATGGTACAGCGATCCGGCATTAACAATCCTCGAGTTCAGTGATGATACGTTCGCCACAGGGCAAACTGCTGCAGGTATTTACGATTATTATGTCACACAAACAGTAAACACCTGCGAAAGCCCGGCTGATACTGCCACCCTGACTATCTATGCGACACCTGCTGCTCCGGCTGCAGCAGATACATCGGCATGTGAAAATGAGACAATACCTGATTTTACTGCTTCAGGCACAGATATCAAATGGTACAGCGATCCGGCATTGACAATACTTGAGTTCAGCGGAGATACATTTGCCACAGGGCATACTGTTCCGGGTGCATATACATATTATGTCACAGAAACACTAGGTTCCTGTGCAGGTCCTGCTGATACTGTTACACTATCTATTTACCCGTTACCGGTAGTTCCGGTAGCTTCTGACGAAACTGCCTGTGAAGGAGGCACAATACCTGACCTTACAGCTGCCGGAACAGATATCAAATGGTACAGTGATCCTGCATTGACAACTCTGGTGTTTAGCGGAAGCCCGTTCGCTACAGGGGAAACAATTGCTGGAACGTATACTTATTACGTCACTCAAACCGAAGCTGTGAACGGCTGTGAAAGTCCTTCTGACACAGTTACTTTAACAATATATTCTGTACCGGCTGTGCCAACTTCATCTGACGAGACTGCTTGTGAGGGAGGTACAATACCTGACCTAACAGCAACAGGCACTGATATAAAATGGTACAGCGATCCGGCACTGACAATACTTGAGTTCAGCGGAAGTCCGTTCGCTACAGGAGAAACCAATGCGGGAATTTATACATATTATGTCACTCAAACTGTCAATACCTGTGAGAGTCCTTCTGACACTGTTACATTAATAATATATTCTGTACCGGCTGTGCCAACTATATCTGACGAGATTGCCTGTGAAGGAGGTACAATACCTGATCTAACTGCAACAGGCACTGATGTAAAATGGTACAGCGACCCGGCATTAACAACACTGGTGTTCAGCGGAAGTCCATTCGTTACAGGGGAAACCAATGCGGGAACTTATTCATATTATGTCACTCAAACAGTTAATACCTGTGAGAGCCCTTCCGATACCATTACATTAACCATTTATACGGTACCGGCAGCCACGGCAGCATCTGACGAGATTGCCTGTGAAGGAGGCTCAATACCTGATCTTACAGCTACCGGGACTGATATTAAGTGGTATAGTGATCCAGCACTGACAATGCTTGAGTTCAGTGGAAGTCCGTTCGCTACAGGAGAAACTACTGCAGGAACGTATACATATTACGTTATACAGACAGTAAATGCCTGTGAAAGTCCTGCTGACACTGTTTCCCTTACAATTTATCCTATACCTACCGTCCCGGTTGCTTCTGATGAAACAGCTTGCGAAGGAACTTCAATATCTGATCTTACAGCCACAGGCACAGATCTCAAATGGTACAGTGATCCGGCTCTGACAATACTGGTGTTCAGCGGAAGCCCGTTCGTAACAGGGGAAACTGCAACGGGCACATATACTTATTACGTTACTCAAACAGTAAATACGTGCGAAAGTCCTGCTGATACTGTCCTCCTGACCATTTATCCGGCACCTGCAGTTCCTGTTGCCTCTGACGAGGTAGCATGTGAAGGAGGAACAATTCCTGACTTGACGGCAACAGGTACTGATATCAAATGGTATAGTGATCCGGCACTTACAACTCTTGTATTCAGCGGAAGCCCGTTCGCTACAGGGGAAACAAATGCAGGAACATATACTTATTACGTCACTCAGACCGAAGCTGTGAACAACTGTGAAAGTCCTTCTGACACCATCACTTTAACAATATATTCGATACCGGCAGTGCCAACTTCAGCGGACGAGACTGCCTGTGAGGGAGGCACAATACCTGACCTGACTGCAACAGGTACCGATATCAAATGGTATAGTGACCCTGCTCTCACTACACTTGTATTCAACGGAAGTCCGTTCGCCACAGGGGAAACTACTGCAGGAACATATACTTATTATATCACTCAAACAGTGAATACATGTGAGAGTCTTTCAGACACTATTACTTTGACAATATATTCTCTACCTGCCGCTCCAATTTCATCTGACGAGACAGCCTGTGAAGGAGACACAATACCTGATCTTGCAGCTGCCGGAACAGATATCAAATGGTACAGTGACCCTGCACTGACAATATTGGTATTCAGCGGAAGCCCGTTCGCTACAGGGGAAACATCTGCAGGAACGTTTACATATTATGTCACTCAAACAATAAATGCATGCGAGAGTCCTTCCGATACTGTCGCGTTAACTATTTATCCGGTACCGGCAACCCCGGCTTCATCTGATGAGATTGCCTGTGAAGGAGGTTTAATACCTGAGCTAACTGCTACAGGGACTGATATTAAATGGTACAGCGATTCGGCATTGACAACACTTGAATTCAGTGGGGATACGTTTTCCACAGGATATTCTACACCTGGAACATATACATATTACGTCACTCAGACCGAAGCTGTGAACGGCTGTGAAAGTCCTTCTGTCACTGTCACTTTAACAATATATTCTTTACCGGCAACACCAACGTCATCTAACACGTCAATATGTGTATTAGGATCAATACCTGACCTAACGGCAACTGGTACTGATATCAAATGGTACAGCAATCCTGCGTTGACAACGCTGGTATTCAGCGGAAGCCCGTTTGCCACCGGGGAGACAATTCCTGGCACATATACATATTATGTAACTCAAACGGTAAATACATGTGAAAGCCCTGCTGATACGGTCACTCTGACTATTCTTTCCGCACCTGTTATTTCTGCCGATCCTGACTCGTTTAATGTTGCTCTTGCCTGTGCAGACACACTCATTTTACCACTCACAATTTATAATAATGGAGGGTGTGATCTGGATTTTAATATAACTGAGGAAGGTGCTCCCGGTCTTGATACTATTCTCAATAGATTAAATCAAAATTACAGTTCTGTTACAAGCGCTGTTCCATTCATTTATAATTTCATAGATGGAGTTACGGGCAATAATATTGATGATGGTGGGGGAGATATGTACGATTGGGGAAATTATCTTTCGACAGACATTGGTGGTGATTTCAACTATTCAGACAATATGATAGTTCCTAATGCCTGGCTGGGCGATTCAGGAAAGTATTTTACCAGGAAGCATCCAGGGTTGTTCGTGTTTGCTGCCGATATGGATGGAGTAAGCTGGTTTGAGATAAACGGGAACCTCGGTGCGGATGGAGACGGTAATGCAGATGCTGTAATCCTGACCTTGAATATGTATGGAACTTCTTTTAAAGGATTAGTAAAAAGAGTTTATAATGCCGGTGACCCTTCTATCAATCATTTGATCATAGTGGAAGATAAGCCGTTAATTGACCATACATGGACAGCAAATACAAATGATGATCAGCACCGTGTTACAAATTTATCTTCTACTGATCGCATATATCACTTATTGTATGCCTCATTGGGTGGCGGTTATATTGATGATGCCCAGACATTAAATATTATGAAAAAATTTCTGGAGGCAGTAGGTCCGTTTGCTTTAAATATACCATTATCAGCTTATTCAGATACAGTAACTATCGGCGATTCATCAGTGATTGACGTGCAGTTTAATTCGACATATCTAAATGCCGGTCAATATAATACGATCATGATCATCAATTCAAACGATCCATTAAATCCCGTGGATTCCGTGCCTGTCACGTTAAATGTAACAGGTGATCCTGAAATAGAATTATCCGATACCTGCCTGTACCTTGATTCAATAATAGAATATACAACCAACACAGAATCATTATGGATATACAATACCGGTTGTGATACATTGTTCATTACCGGCATAAATAATTCACTACCTGAATTCAGCTTAAGTGATACTTCCGGTTTTATATTACCCGGTGATTCTGTAGAAATTATTGTAACCTTTGCTCCGGTATCTGCCGGCTTTTTCCAGGATAATATTACTATATTTAATAATGATGAGGATACTACCGTATGTCTTTCAGGTTATGGATATCCAAAACCGGTTATCTCTGCTGACCCGGATTCATTTGATGTTACCCTTGCTTGTGTTGATTCAGTTACATTGCCTCTGACAATTTACAATACCGGGGGAAGTGATCTTGATTTTGATATTGTAACCTGGACATATTCACCGTTATTTAATTTGGCTTATATAGCTAACAGCGATGACAATACTGTATCAGTGCTTGATATAACTACCAATACAATGGTGGGAGCTCCTGTTGCGGTAGGTTCATATCCCTGGAGGGTGAGCATAAATCCGGATGCCAGCTATGTTTATGTTTCCAACAGGAATAGTAATAATATTTCCGTTATTAGAATATCAGATAATACAGTAACCACTACTATTCCGGTTGGTGACGGACCAACCGGCCTGGCATTCACACCAAATGGGAACTATGTATATGTAGGCAATAGATATGACAATAATGTGATGGTGATTGATTGTTCTACGAATACCGTAGTAGATACCATCACAACAAGCATGAATGAGCCACAGGATATTGTAATTACACCGGATGGATCTTATGCTTATGTTGCAAACAGGAATAGTGGAGTGGCTGTCATTGAGACGGCTACCAATACTGTTGTTGCAAATATCGGGGGCATTGCCGTTGCTCATTCAATAACCATTACGCCTGATGGCCGTTTTGTATATGTTTCTGAATCAATGTGGGTTACCGGAAGCGTGCAGGTAATAGAAACAGCAACCAATACAATAATTGCTTCAATAGGGGGAGATTTTGATCCGGCAGCCGGCCTGGATATTACCCCTGATGGCAACTTTGTATATGTTGTGGATAGGTGGAACGCTGAAGTTGATGTCATTGATGTCAGCACTAATACGATAGTTAATACTATTTCAGATGGCAGGCTCGGTGACGCCTGGGGACTGGCAATATCACCGTATGGAGATTATGCTTATGTAACATATCCATATGGTGCAGCGCAAAGTGTGGTCATTATTGACATAAGTACTAATACGGTTATTGGCGATCTGAGTTCCGGTAGTGGTGCAAGAGGAATAGCTTCTCTAAATGGAGGAGTGCCATGGCTTGCAGTAAGTACCAACTCAGGCAGTATTCCTCCCGGAGATTCAACAGTAATTGATGTTGCATTTAATTCAACAGGTTTAAATATCGGTCAGTATAACTCAGACTTGATTGTTTATTCAAACGATCCTTTAAATCCGGCAGATACCGTCCCTACCACGTTAAATGTTGTTAGTGTCCCTGAAATAGAGTTGTCAGATACCTGCCTTGATTTAGATACAACCATGCAATGGACAACCATTACCGATACCTTCTGGATCTATAACAACGGTTGCGGTATATTGACAATCACCGATATGACAACATCCTTAAGTGAATTTAGCACGGATACAACTGCATTGACGATCTTACAGGATGACTCGGCACAGGTAACAGTTTCATTCACACCCACAGCAGTGGGTAATCTTTATGATACTCTTATTATATTTAATGATGATGTAGATACTACTATTTGCTTATCGGGTTATGCCTATCCGCCACCTGTTGTTTCTACTACCCCTGATTCGTTTGATGTTACCATGACCGGCTGTTGTGACTCCAAAACATTGCCTTTAACTGTTTATAATACTGGTGGAAGTGATCTGTTATACAACATTAGTTCAGACAGCAGTTGGATAAGCTTTTCTATTTCAGCAGATACAGTAGCAGCCGGAGATTCGTCAATAGTTGATGTAACATTTGATGGTTGTGTATTGACACCTGGAGTTTACGCTCCTAACATTATTATCAGTTCCAACGACCCGTTGAATCCTTCAGATACTATACCTGTTACCGTAACAAAAGAGTCATTGCCCCCTTCACCGGCATCTTCAGACACTTCGATCTGTTTCGGTGATCCTGCATCGGACCTTACTGCTACAGGCACCATTATCCAATGGTATGATGATCCGTTATTGGACACAGTGATATTTAGCGGGAGTCCTTTTGCCTCTGGAGATACAGCCGTGGGTATTTATACTTATTATGTTACCCAAACGATAGATAGCTGTGAAGGTACTGCCGATACCGTTACCTTGACCATCAATGCAGGCCCTCCGGTGCCAGCCGTTTCTGACACAACAATTTGCTTTGGTGATCCAACTCCCGACCTGACAGCAACGGGAACCAATATTCAATGGTACAGTGATGCCGGGCTGACTACATTGGTATCCTCCGGCAGTACCTATGCGTCAGGTGATTCGACAGTTGGCATATATTACTATTATGTTACGGATAGTATTGCAGGATGCACTGAAGGGCAATCCGATACTGCTACATTGACAATCAATTTAGTGCCTGCAGCACCAGCATCTTCAGACATGACAGTCTGTTATGGTGAGCCGACACCCAACCTTATTGCTACAGGTACTAATATTAAATGGTACAGCGATTCATCATTATCCACACTGAAATTTGTTGGAGATACATTCGCATCAGGCGACACAACAGAGGGAATATATACCTATTACGCTACTGATAGTGTAAATGGATGTACAAGCCCTTATACTGTTATTGCATTAACTATCGCTGCAGCGCCAACAACTCCTGTTGTTTCTGATACAGCTACCTGTTTTGGCGATCCTGCACCTGACCTGGTCGCAACCGGAACATATATCCAATGGTACAGCGATTCGCTACTGACAAACTGGGTATTTAGCGGAGACACTTTCGCATCAGGAGATACGGCAGAGGGTATATATACCTATTACGTCACAGATAGTATAAGCGGATGTGCTGCAAGTCCTGCCGGTACAGCAACATTAACAATAAATGCAATTCCATCTGTACCTGTAGCTTCCGATACATCATCCTGTTTCGGAGATACTCCTCCTGACCTGACAGCAACAGGAACCAACATTCAATGGTATAGTGATCCATTATTTGACACATTAGTTTATAGTGGAGATCCTTTCACAACAGGTGAAACCCAGGCAGGAACATACACATGGTATGCCACCCAAACAGTAAATGGCTGTGAAAGTCCTGCTGATATGGTTACATTGATCATAAATGCAACACCTGCAGCCCCTGTATCTTCCGATACCATAATTTGCTTTGGTGATCCAACACCAAACCTGACGGCTACTGGAAGCAATATCCAATGGTACAGCGACCCATTGCTTGATACCCTGGTGTCTACCGGTAGTCCTTTTGCAACAGGAGATACAACAGTAGGAATTCATACTTATTATGTTACGCAAACTATAGATAACTGTGAAGGTACTGCTGAGAATGTTACCCTGACCATCAATGCAGGCCCTCCGGTGCCAACCGCTTCTGACACAACAATCTGCTTTGGTGATCCGACACCTGACCTGGCTGCCTCAGGAACCAACATTCAATGGTACAGTGATCCATTGCTTGATACCTTGGTATATGCCGGAAGTGCCTTTACGTCAGGAGACTCGGTAGTTGGCATATATAACTATTATGTTACGGATAGTATTGCAGGCTGCATTGAAGGACTTGCCGATACTGCGACATTAACCATCAATTTAGTACCTGCGGTACCGGCATCTTCAGACACGGCAATCTGTTACGGTGAGCCGGTACCCAACCTTATTGCCACAGGAACCAATATCAAATGGTACAGCGATTCATCATTATCCACACTGAAATTTATTGGAGATACATTCGCATCAGGCGATACAGCAGAGGGAATATATACATATTATGCTACTGATAGCATTAATGGATGTACAAGCCCTTATACTGTTATTGCATTGACTATCACAGCAGCGCCAACAACACCTGTTGTTTCTGATACAGCTACCTGTTTTGGCGATCCTGCACCAGACCTTGTCGCAACCGGAACATATATCCAATGGTATAGCGATACGGGTCTGTCAACATTAGAATTTGCCGGAGACACTTTTGCTACAGGAGAAACTGCATCCGGAACATACACCTATTATGTCACGGATAGTATAAGCGGATGTGCTGCAAGTCCTGCCGGTACAGCAACATTAACAATAAATGCAATTCCGCCGGCACCTGTAGCTTCAGATACATCATCCTGTTTCGGGGATACTCCTCCCAACCTGACAGCAACAGGAACCAACATCCAATGGTATAGTGATCCATTGTTAGACACTTTGGTTTATATTGGTGATCCTTTCACAACAGGTGAAACAGATCCGGGAACATACACATATTATGTCACTCAAACAGTAAGCGGATGTGAAAGTCCGGCTGATACCGTTACCATGACAATATATGCAATCCCGGCACCAACTTCTTCCGATACAACGATATGTTTCGGAGACCCGACACCCGACCTGGCAGCCACAGGAACCAACATCAAATGGTACAGTGATTCATTGCTGGATACATTATTGTTTAGCGGCAATCCTTTTGCAACAGGGAAGTCAGCAGTGGGGATATATAGATATCATGTTACCGATAGTTTAAATGGCTGTGAAAGCCCTGGAACCATGGTTACATTAACCATAAATGCAGGACCCGGGCAACCAGCAGCATCAGATACTACAATTTGTTTCGGTGATCCCACACCTGACCTGTCTGCCACAGGAACCAACATCCAATGGTATGATGATCCATTACTTGACTCTGTGATCTATACAGGCAGTCCGTTTACTACAGGTGAAACGGCAGTAGGCATATATACCTGGTATGTTACAGATAGCATTTTAGGATGTTCTGAAGGACCGGCTGATACTGTTACATTAACAATAAATGCGATACCTTCAGCACCCGTTTCTTCCTATACATTAATTTGTTTTGGTGATCCTACACCTGATCTCTCAGCGACCGGAAGTAATATCCAGTGGTATGACGATCCGGGGCTCGGCTCCATGGTCTTCAGCGGTAATCCATTCTCATCAGGAGATGTAGCAGTTGGTATCCATACTTATTATGCTACCCAGACCGTAAGCGGCTGTGAAAGTCCGGGAACTGCCGTAACTTTAACTATCAATGCGCCACCGGCTGTACTTGTAGCGTCAGATACTGCAATATGTTTCGGTGACCCGACACCTGACCTGACAGCAAGCGGTTTATATATCCAGTGGTATAGCGATACGGGTCTGACAACATTAGAATTTGCCGGAGACACTTTTGCCACAGGAGAAACTGCAACCGGAACATACACCTATTATGTCACGGATAGTGTTTCAGGATGTCCGCAAAGTCCTGCTGACACAGTTATCTTAACCATAAATGCCTTTCCATCAGCCCCAGTTGCCTCTGACATTGCTATTTGCATAGGTGATACCGTACCTGACCTGGTTGCTGTAGGAGATAGTGTCCGTTGGTACAGTGATCCACTATTAGACACAATGGTATATTCAGGCGGCTCATTTGCCACAGGCCATACTGCTTCGGGAGTTTATATCTATTATGTAACTCAAACGGATACAATTACTCTTTGTGAGAGCCCTGCTGATACAGTCACATTAGCAATTTATTCAACACCTGCACCATCATCGTCTGATTTGATCGTGTGCTTTGGTGATTCTGTTCCTGACCTGGTAGCAACCGGAGTTGGTATTCGCTGGTATAGTGATTCGTTTTTAGACTCACTGATATTTATTGGGGATACTCTTACACTTAGTGATTCCACTGTAGGTTCGCATACATATTTTACCACCCAAACGGATACTGTAACCGGTTGTGAAAGTCCGGCAACAACCGTTACATTGACCATTAATGCAATACCTGCTGTGCCGGCAACTACCGATGAGACAGTATGTGAAGGAGGATCCATACCGGACCTTATCGCTACCGGAACCAATAACACCTGGTACAGCGATACAAGTCTGAGCATAATAGAATTCAGCGGTGATACCTTTGCAACAGGACAAACAATAGTAGGTACATATACATATTATATAACCCAAACAGTGCTTAGTTGTGAAAGCCCTGCTGATACATCTGTCCTTACTATTAGCCCAACCCCATCAGCACCGACTGCTTCAGACGAATCCGCATGTGAAGGCAGTACAATCCCTGACCTGATTGCAACGGGAACCGATGTAAAATGGTATAGTGATTCATCATTGACAGTGTTAGCAGACACCGGTAATACGTATGCCACCGGTCAGACAGTTCCTGGTACATATACATATTATGTAACAGACAGTCTACCTGGATGCCCCGGACTTTCAGCATCAGTTAGATTAACTATAATCCCTATGCCGGTAGCGCCAACAGCTACCGATACCACGATTTGCTATGGTGAGCCGACACCTGACCTGGTAGCAACGGGATCGCTTATCAGATGGTATGATGATCCACTGCTCCAGAATTTAATATATAGCGGGGATACCCTTGCACCGGTTGATACTGCTGCCGGTATATACATGTATTATGCTACACAAACCGATGCATTAACACTTTGCGAAGGTCCTGCAATTACGGTATCCTTGACCATTAATGCCATTCCGTCAATACCAACAGCTTCGGATGAGGTAGCTTGTGAAGGCTCTGCTGTTCCCGACCTGGTAGCGACAGGGATTAATATCACCTGGTATAGTGATTCAGTCTTGAGCATTGTAGAATTCAACGGTGATACATTTACAACCGAAGATTCCGTTGCAGGTATATATACATATTATGTAACTCAGACAATACTTGGTTGTGAGAGCCCAGCAGATACCGTTTTATTATCCATATTGTCAACAGTACCGGCACCAACTGCATCTGATGAAACAGCTTGCGTGGGTGGTACTATCCCTGATCTTTCAGCGTCAGGTTCTAACATTCAATGGTATAATAGTCCACTGTTAGACACGGTAATATTTACCGGCAGTTCTTTTGCAACAGGAGAAACAGCCGTGGGAACATATACATGGTATGTTACGGATAGTGTGCCAGGATGTGGCGAAAGCGGAGCCGATACGGTTACACTGACCATAAATTCAATACCATCAGCACCTTTATCTTCCGATAAAACGGTCTGTTTCGGTGAACCAACACCTGACCTGGTTACTGCAGGAACCAATATACAGTGGTATAGTGACTCATTATTGACTGTTTTAGCATTCAGCGGAGACATTTATGCAACCGGAAATACCGTAGATAGTGTTTATACATATTACGCTACTCAAATCATAAACAGCTGTGAGAGCCAGGCAACTACGGTTATATTAACCATTAAGCCGGCTCCACCTATGCCGGCAGCAACTGACGTTATTGTTTGTTGGGGTGATCCCGTTCCTGATCTGACAGCTACAGGTACCAACATCCAGTGGTACAGCGACCCATTGCTTGATACCCTGGTATTTAGCGGCAGTCCTTTCGCAACAGGAGACACCGTAATTGGTACATATACTTATTATGTCGTTGATAGTTCAGGTAGCTGCTTTAGCCCGGTAAATCCTGTAACATTGACAATAACCAGTTACCCGATCCTGACCTTGTCAGACACATGCCTGGACCTGGGAGCAATAATTGAATTAACATCCAGCACTGATACATTGTTCTTCTTCAACCCGGGTTGTGATACTTTACAGGTAACAAATATTACTAACTCAACACCCGAATACAGTGTTGATACTACCAGCTTAACCGTATTGCCCGGAGACACAGGGCAGGTTATTGTTTCTTTCTCTCCGGCTGCTTCCGGCATTTACCTGGATACACTAAATATAACCAGCAATGACGTTGACGCTACTGTATGCCTGGGTGGTTCTGCCCTGGGCGTTCCTGTCATCGCTGCTTTACCCGATTCCTTTAACGTATCTTTTAATGGTTGTTGTGATTCCTCTATTTCAACATTGGCCATTTACAACACCGGAGTAACCGACCTGATCTGTAATATAAGTACAGATAGCATCTGGCTTGGCGTTTCCGTATCAGCCGATTCGGTTACAGCAGGAGACTCAAACCTGGTTGCCGTTACCTTTAACGGTTGTATATTGAATCCGGGGACATACACGGCAAGTATCACGATCATTTCCAATGATCCCCTGGATCCTATAGTCATTATACCGGTTACACTTGTCAAGGATCCATTACCGGCATCACCAACTGCTGCTCTCACAGAAGTGTGTTTTGGCGATTCCGTCCCGGCTCTTATAGCTACCGGGGGAGATACTATTCTTTGGTATGATGATCCGGGTCTGACGAACCTCGTTTTTGTCGGAGATACCTTTGCTACCGGTGATACTGCCATCGGTGCCTCTACTTATTATATCACATCAATGGTTGACAGTTGTGAGAGTCTTCCGGACAGTGTTACTTTGGCTATTAACACACCGGCATCTGCTCCGGTCGCTCCTGATACTGCAATCTGTTTCAGTTTGACAGCACCGACACTGATAGTTACAGGTACATATATCCAATGGTATAGTGATACTGGACTAAGCTCTCTGATCTTTAGCGGTGATACTTTCCCGACAGGAGATACGGCAGCGGGTGTTTATACTTATTACGTAACAGATAGTACGGGTGGATGTCTTGAAAGCCCTGCCGACACCGCTACCTTGACGATAATACCTGCACCTGTGCCACCGGTTGCCTCTGCTGATACAATAATCTGTTTTAGCGATCCAATACCTTCATTTACTGCAACAGGTGACAGTATCCTATGGTATAACGATCCCCTGCTGATAACACCTGTATTCAGCGGAGACACATTTGCACCAGTAGATACAGCGCCAGGTGTATATACGTATTACGTCACTCAAACAGATACTTCAATAAGCAATTGCCAAAGTCCTGCGGATTCTGTTGTATTAACCATAAATGGAATACCCTCTGCACCAACGACCTCTGGCGATACTGCTATTTGCCTCGGTAACCCGGCTCCTGAATTTACTGCTACCGGCTCATATCTCCGGTGGTATGATGATAGCGGGCTAACCAGCCTGGTATTTGTAGGAGATACTTTCCAACCCACGGATACAACTGTTGGAATATATACGTATTATGTTACGGACAGCGTAGCTATTTGTTCCCAGGGACCTGCTAGTGCGGTTACTCTAACCATTAATGTTTTATCAACAGTACCAGCGGCTACTGATACTACAATATGTTATGGTGATCCCACACCAGACCTTGTTGCAACAGGAACATATATAAAATGGTATAGTGATAGCGACCTGGCGAACCTGGTATTCAGCGGGGATACTTTCCCAAGCGGAGATTCATTAGCCGGGATCTATACATTTTATGTAACTGATAGTATAGCTGGTTGTTCTGCCAGTCCTGCAGATACAGCTACATTGACTATCAACGCCTTACCGGCAGCGCCAATTGCAAATGACACAACAATTTGTTTCGGTGAACCAACACCAGACCTGGTTGCAACAGGGGTAGGTATCCGCTGGTATAATGATTCGTTATTGGTATTCACCGGGGATACTTTCGCCTCCGGAGATACGGCAACAGGTATATATACCTATTACGTAACACAAACTGACACTTCAGTAAATAATTGTGAAAGCCCTGCAGATACTGTTATCCTGACCATTAATCCTATACCGTCAGCCCCAACATCTACAGGTGGCACAGAATGTGAAGGAAATTCAATACCTGATCTGACTGCTATAGGAACTAATATTCAATGGTATAGTGATGCAGGGCTGACCGTATTAGAGTTCAGCGGAAACACCTATGCAACTGTGCAAACAGCAGCCGGAACATATATATATTATGTAACTCAAACAATCCTCGGTTGTGAAAGTCCGGCAAATACTTCAACGTTAATTATTATGCCAACCCCACCGTCACCAACGGCATCAGATGAAGCAGCATGTGAGGGAGGTGCAATTCCTGATCTTACAGCAACGGGAACAAATATCAATTGGTATAGCGATTCTGGCTTGACAAATTGGATGGGTGCCGGTAGTACTTTCACAACAGGACAAACAACACCTGGTATTTATACCTATTACGTTAATGATAGCTTGCCGGGTTGTCCGGGACCTGCAACTACAGTTACATTAACTATAAACACTATGCCTGGAGCACCTACAGCAACTGACATAACAATATGCTATGGTGATCCAACACCTGACCTGATATCAACGGGAACCAATGTACAATGGTATAAGGATCCTACATTGCTCATATTGTCATATAGCGGAAATACATTTGCAACAGGAATAACAGCAGTAGGAACATATACCTGGTATGTAACTCAAACAGCAAGCGGCTGCGGTGAAAGTCAATCTGATACTGTTTCACTGACGATAAATCCCAAGCCATTGGTTACTTTAAATACTTACTCGGTTCCTATTGCCCTTGGTGATTCGGTAACATTGATAGCTTACAATGCTTCAACTTATTCATGGTCACCTCCGGCAGGTTTAAATACCGACACCGGCTCAGCCGTAACAGCTTCACCTGATACCACAACAACCTATACAGTTACAGGAACAAATGATTGGGGCTGTTCCAATGATGCCAGTGTAATAGTTATTGTTAAAGGAACCTGGATTGACGAAAACACCTTTGTTCAGAATTTGTCAATATATCCCAATCCAACGAGAGACGAATTTGTAGTTGATTTTATTTCTTCCCAAAGCGGAGTTGTAGAGATCAATTTACAAAACTCCCTGGGACAAATTCTGATCATTAAGGAAATTGAATCAGATAAAGGTCATCATTACATTCAATCATTCGATGTGAAAGATCTGGGAACAGGGATTTATAATTTGCAGATAGTTACTGATAGTGGGGTGATTAATAGTAAAGTGGTGGTATTTAGAAATTAAAAATAGACCCCACAGGTTTCCAAAACCTGTGAGGTCTGATCTGTTCATTCTGAGCCCCGCCATTCGCTAGCCAGTATGTAAGCCTTGGTGGAGCGAAAAATCTTCAGGATATCAGTACCTAATCTTCAAAGAAGTATTTTATAGCGGATGCCTTCAGATGATGTGTTGCGCGATGGCTCTCCCCCTGTTTTTAGGGGGAGATACAGAGGGAGTAAAAATCTTATCAATACTTTATTTCTTAATCATTTCATAAACTTTAAAATACCCAAGTTTACTTGCTTAACTACAATCCAGTCATCCAGAATTCTTGACTACCGGTTTTTTTTGCCAGACTATTTAATAATATAAATAAATAAAATTTATTATCATTTCATTGATAATTTATATTTTTACCAGTTTTCTATCCAAATAATTTGAATAAAAAGTTTTAACATAATACAAAAAATTCCCGAATTGTTGTATTTAAAAAACTAATATTTAAAACCCATGAAAAGAAAACTTATCCAACTCGCTTTTATCCTTACAGGAATACCTGCCATAGGATTTGCCCAACCGGTAATTTCGGTTGACCCTGGTTCCTTTAATGTTAATTTAAACTGCGGGGATACAACTACCCAGGGTTTAACCATTTATAATACAGGTACAGATACTTTGTTTTTCGTATCTTTCTATCCTTATTGTTATATCGGTAACTCAAATGGTAGCGATGTTACTGTTCTTGATATGACCAGCAATGCAATGACTGGAAGTTCTATAAATGTAAGTGGCTGGCCTTATTTGCTTGCCATGACTCCTGACAATCAGTATGTTTATGTTGCAGATTATGATAATATTGTTAGTGTAATCCGAACTTTGGATAATACATTGGTAAGTTCTATCCCTGTTGGTAACTATCCTTATGGTATAGACATCACTCCTGATGGAAGCCATGCTTATGTAACTTGTAAAGATGATAACAGTGTAATGGTTATTGATTGTGGCACAAATACTGTTGTTGATACAATCTCACAAAATTTATCTGCTCCGAGAGGTATTAAGATTACTCCTGATGGAAAATATGCTTACGTGGCTAATGAAGGAGGAGGAGTAACTGTTATCGAAATTAGCACAAATACTTCTATAGCTTTTATTGGTGGCATCACATTTGGACATCAGATAGCCATTACTCCTGATGGCAAATATGTTTATGTTTCTGATGCTGATAACAACTGGAATTGGGGATTTATACATGTAATATCAACTAAAACTAATACAATAATTAACACTATCCCTGGAAATGGAGGTTCGCCACATCCCAAAGGTTTAGATGTTACTCCTGATGGTAAATATGTATATGTAGCTGATTCGGATGGCAGGATTTATGTTATTGAAGTAAGCACACAAACAATAATAAACACAATTACAGATCCGGGATTAAACGGACCCTGGGCATTAAGGATATCCCCTGATGGAAGATATGCTTTTGTTACTGACCGATGGGATGCAACATCTCTGGCAGTTATTGACATTAGTACAAACACAGTTATTGATAATTTTTATTCAGGCGATGGCTCACGTGGCATAACTACTCCAAAAAAATATCCCTCCTGGCTTTCTCTTAATCCTTCATTAGATTATGTTTTAGCTGGTGATTCCTTAAAAATAGATGTATTTTTTGATGCTTCAGGTGTTCCTGCCGGCACCTATACTTATGACTTGACTATCTATTCTAATGATACAACAAATTCTCTTATTTTAGTTCCTTGCTCATTAACAGTATCTGGAAATCCTGTATTAGTTTTATCAGATACCTGTCTGGATTATGATACGGTGATGGAAGGAGGGATCTATCCCTTATCCTTGTGGATTATTAATACAGGATGTGACACTTTGTTTGTCACAAGTATGACAACATCAACAAGTGATTTCAGCCCTGATACAAACGCTTTGGCGGTTTTACCTTATAGTTCTGAAGAAGTAATTGTTTATTTCACACCATCTACAACAGGTACATTAACGGATACGCTTGAAATATTCAGCAATGGAGGGGATACAACTATTTGTTTATCAGGTTTTGGAATTGATGCACCTCATATCTCCCTCAACCCCGAATCCTTTAATGTAGTATTTAATAATTGTGATGATACTGCATCTTTTCCCTTAACTATTTATAATACAGGTGCGATCAATTTAGATTTCGATATTACAACTATGACATATTCCCCACCCTTTAATTTTGCTTATATTGCCAATAGGAGTGATAACACTGTTACCGTTCTTGATGTAACTACCAATACTTTAGTAGGAGCACCCATTTCGGTTGGTGCCTTACCCTGGAGGGTGACCATAAAGCCCGATGCCAGGTATGTATATGTTTCTAACAGGGACGGGAACAGTATTTCGGTTATCAGGACTTCAGATAACACAGTGACCACCACTATTCCCGTAGGGAACAGACCAACCGGTCTGGCATTCACACCTGATGGAAACTATGCCTATGTAGGTAACAGAAATAGCGATAATGTAATGAAAATTGATTGCGGAACAAATACTGTTGTAAATACGATCACTACAAGCATTAGTGAACCGCAAGATATTGCTATTACCCCGGACGGAAAATATGCTTATGTTGCAAATGCAGGCAGTGGCATAATAGTTATCGAAGTAGGTCCTGATACTGTTGTTGCTACTATCGGAGGAACATGGCTTGGTGACCATTTTATTGATATTACCCCTGACGGGCAATATGTTTATGTTTCCCGGTCATGGAATGATGATGTGATTGTGATCAGCACAGCAACCAATTCCATTGTTGCAACTATCGGTGGCTTTGATGAACCACATGGTTTGGATATAACCCCTGATGGTAATTTTGTTTATGTACTAGATAAATGGAACGAACAGGTTGACATTATTGATGTCAACACGAATTCTATAGTTTATTCAATTAACGATAGCAGGTTCGATAACGGCTGGGGACTGGCGATATCACCGTATGGAGATTATGCTTATGTTACAAATGCGTGGAATACACCATCTCTGATAATTATTGATATAAGCACAAATACGATTGTTGATGCTTTTTCACCTGGCAACGACCCGCGCGGAATAGCTACTTTATTCGGGGGTTTGCCATGGCTTGATGCAAGTATAACTTCCGGCAGCATTACCCCCGGAGATAGTACTACATTAAATATTTTGTTCGATGGCATAGATTTGAATGCCGGAACATATACCGGAGATATAATCATCAATTCCAACGACCCTTTATCACCTGCTGCCATCCCGTGCACTTTAACTGTTATCGGTACACCTGAAATTGTACTGTCTGACACCTGTCTTAACTTTGATACAACCTTTCAGTTCGGAACCAGCACAGAGACCTTGCGTATTTATAACACTGATTGTGGTAACCTAAGCGTCACAGACATTATCAGCATGGTAGGTGAGTTTAGTGTGGATACAACAACTTTTATTGTTTTACCAGATGACTCAGTTGATGTTATTATCTCATTTTCTCCATTATCCACAGGCAGCTTTTCAGGAACCCTTAATATATTTAATAATGATATGGACACAACAGTTTGCCTGTCCGGTGAAGCAATTTTTCCCCCTATCATCTCTTTTATTCCTGATTCATATAATATTACAACTCCATGTAATACCTTAGTTACCGACACACTGGTTATATATAATACTGGGGCTGATAATCTTTTATTTGATCTGATCCCGTGCAATCTCAATGGATCTCTTGATAATATTCTCGTTGCTTTAAATCAAAATTTCACTCCTGTAATAAATGCTATTCCCAGTAGGTATAATTTCTCAGATGGAGTAACCGGCACCTACATTAACGATGGAGGCGGTGATATGTATGATGGCGGAAATTACCTCAGGACCAACATTGGCGGTTCTTTTAATTATTCAGATAATTTAGTTGTCAGTAATACATGGCTTGGCTCGACCGGGAAATATTTTACCAGGAAATATACAGGTTTGTTTGTATTTGGCGCTGACATTAACGGGGTTGACTGGTTCGAGATATCCGGTAATTTAGGTGCAGATGGAAGTGGCAGTTCCGATGCATCAATCCTGACCGTGGATATGTGCGGAACCACCTACAAGGGTTTTGTAAAAAGAGTTTATAACGCTGGTGACCCGTCAGTGAATCACCTGATCATTGTTGAAGATAAACCGGGTATTGATCATAACTGGTCGTCCAATACGGATGATGATCAGCACATGGTATTTAATCTAGCCACGACAACCCGGCTCTATCATTTATTATATGCTTCAAGCGGTGGGGGTTATATTGATGATAATGCCACGTTGAATATTATGTCAGAATTCCTTAATGCAATAAATATTTTTCCCGATTGGTTATCATTATCACCTGAATCAGATACGATCATACCCGGGGATTCAACAGTAGTTGATGTTCAATTTAACACAACTGGCTATACCGTAGGTCAGTATTCAACAAATATTTTCGTCAGTTCAAATGACCCGGTAAACCCGCTGGATACAATACCTGTTGTATTAACTGTCACAGGTGCCTCTGAAATTACAATATCTGATACCTGCCTGTATTTGGATTCAATTATGGAATTCACCACTAATTCCGAATCATTTTGGATCTTAAATACAGGCTGTGATACCTTGTTCATTACCGATGCCAATAATTCATTACCTGAATTTAGTTTAAGTGATACTGCTGGGTATATCATGCCAGGTGATTCGACAGAAATTATTGTTACGTTTGCTCCTGTATCCGCAGGTTTTTTCATGGATAACATCAATATTTTCAGCAATGATGTGGATACATCTTTATGCCTATACGGCTATGCTTATTTATCTCCTTCAATATCTTTTAATCCAGATTCATTTGATGTTTTCGTTGCATGTGGGGATTCACTCATAGATTCATTAACTATTTATAATACCGGCTTAAATGAACTGAATTGGAATATTGGATTTTCTGTTATAATTGGCGGTATTAGCGTGGATTCGTTATCAGGTGTTATTGCTGCTGGTGATTCAACAACTGTATATGTGGATTTTAACGCTTCAGGAATGAATGTAGGGACTTATGCAACTGATATCATTATCAATTCCAATGACCCTTTAAACCCGCTGGTTACAGTACCAATCCTTATGAATGTGACTGGCACCCCGGAAATTACGGTTTCTGATTCATGCTTATATTTGGATTCAATAATGCAATATACAATCAATACCAATTCATTCTGGATCTTAAACACCGGCTGTGATACCTTGTTCTTTACCGATGCCAATAATTCAATACCTGAATTTAGTTTAAGTGATACAGCAGGATATATCATGCCAGGTGGTTCGACAGAAATTATTGTTACGTTTACTCCTGTATCCGTAGGCTTTTTTCAGGACACCATCAATATTTTCAGCAATGATGTGGATACTTCAGTATGTTTGTTTGGTTATGCTTATCCGTCAGCTTCTATTTCATTTAATCCTGACACATTTGATGTTACTATCAATAGTTGTTGTGATTCTACAATATTACCACTTACAATTTACAATACCGGTGGTTCAGATTTAATTTACACTGCCTCTTCTGGATCCGGATCTGGTGGAGGTTCGTTAATGACTTACTCTGAAACTTACACAAACGGTGCTTCCTATTGCCCCGGATCCCCGCAATTCGATAATTGGGTGTCTTTCAGAAGCCAGTTGGACACCAACCTAAATAAGTTTACGAGTGTAACAATCAAGGGAAGTAATGATATGACAGGACGAACATGTACCGACCCGGTTAAGGTGATGCAGATGGCAGGATCCCTCAGGAATAGTGTTGCAGGCACCTGGGCGGGTTGTGATGGTTATACCTGGATAGTTGCTATGGGTTGTGGTAGCGGATGCGGTGCTCCTGCCTCTCAAATTGTTGAATTTAATGCAAACGGAACAACTTGTAACTGTGCCAGCCCTGGCTACGATCTAAGACCTGCGATTGCTAATAACAACTGGGGAGGTATAAACTCAACCTCTTGCGGTGCGCCAACTCAAACCATGATCGTAGAATTTGAATATATCAGTTGGTTGACTTTATCACAGACCGGGGAAGATACTATAGCGCCGGGAGATTCAGCCATAGTTGATGTAACTTTCAAAAGTTGCGATTTAAATGCCGGTACTTATACAAGCACTATTGAAGTTACCTCCAATGATCCGATGAATAGCCCCTATACAATCCCGGTAACATTTACAATAGATGCTCCGCCTCAAATTATCCTTTCAGACACATGCCTGTATCTGGATTCAATAATGGAATTTATCACCAATTCTGAATCATTTTGGATACTAAACACCGGTTGTGATACCTTGTTCATTACCGATGCCAATAATTCATTACCAGAATTTAGTTTAAGTGATACAGCAGGATATATCATGCCCGGTGATTCGGTAGAGATTATTGTAACCTTTGCTCCGACATCTGCCGGTTTCTTCCAGGATACTGTTAATATATTAAGCAATGATGTGGATACTTCGGTATGTTTGTTTGGTTATGCTTTCCTTTCACCTGCTATTTCCTATGATCCTGACTCATTTGATGTTACAATAGCCGGTTGTTGTGATTCTTCAACCTATCCGTTAACAATATATAATACGGGCGGGGCAGATCTTGATTGGACTATCAGTATCTCATCCGGAATCGCTGATGATTTTGACCCCGGGATTGATCTTAGCCAGTGGACGGGCTTAACCGGTTGGGCAAGCGCAAACTGCGGCTCGGTGAGCGGTAATGCATTGTATTTTGATGATAATGGTATAAGACAGGCAGAGACAATTGACCTTAATGTGGTAGGTGTCAGTACGGTTGATTTTTATCTTAAAATTGCAACTGGCAGTGCACCTTGTGAAAATGCAGATGCCGGAGAAGACGTTGTGCTGGAATATTCTACTAATGGCGGAGGAAGCTGGACAATTATAAACACATATCTGGAAAGTGTTTATCCTAACTTCACGTTGATAAATGAACCGATTCCTGCTCCGGCTAAAACCACTTCAACAAGATTCCGCTGGAGACAACTCTTTCATAGCGGTAATTGTTGTGACCATTGGGCTATTGATAATATCTCTATTGGTTCTACGGTAGTATATTTAACTGTTGATCCTGATACAGGGACAATAATACCAGGAGATTCAACAATTATTAATGTACAATTTAACACTTGCGGATTAACAACCGGCACATATTTCTCTGATATAGTAATCAATTCAAATGATCCCTTGAGCCCCCAGGAAATCATACCCGCGGTATTTACTGTTCAGGGTGTTCCTGAAATAATATTATCCGATACATGTTTATACCTGGATTCAATAATGGAGTTTACAACTAATTCCAGCACTCTATTGATCTCTAATAACGGTTGCGATACACTGTTTGTCAGTAATATAACAAATACACTTCCTGAATACAGCGTTGATATTACTTCCTTCACCCTTTTACCTGGCGGGTCACAACCTGTTGTTGTTACATTTGCTCCCACATCTGTTGGCTTTTTCCAGGATACAATTGTTATTTATAACAATGATGCCGATACTACAGTATGCTTATCCGGTTATGGCTATGTCATGCCTGAAATTTCCGTTGATCCTGCCTCATTTAGTGATACAATAGCATATTGTGTCGATTCTATCACATTTCCTATGACCATTTACAATACCGGAGGCAGCGACCTGATCTTTGATATAGATACCGGGGGATATTATGCAACGTTTGATGGAGTCAATGATTACATTCGTGTTAGTAACAATTACAGCGGATTGAGTGTAGTTACACTGGAGACATGGATATATCCTACCAATACGACAGGCTTGCACTGGATATTAAGTAATGCAAGAGACTGCTGTACACCAACAGGAGGATTTAATTTTTATATGAACGGAACAAACCTGCAGGGATCAGTATGGAGAAGTACGAGCAGTACTTTGATCTCTGTTTCTGCTGGCGGGGTGCTTTCTATTAACACCTGGCAGCACGTAGCTTTGGTGTATGATGGTACCAAAATCGAACTATTTCTCAATGGAAACCTTGTTGCTACATCCGCAATTTCTGGTTTATCTGCAGTTCAGAATGGTTCGCAAAATTTACATATGGGTGTTCTGGCATTCAGCGCACCATCTTATTATGATTACCAAGGGTATATGGATAATGTAAGAATTTGGAATATCGTAAGAAACCAATCGGAGATCAATGCCAACATGAATATTGGGCTAAGTGGAAATGAACCCGGATTAATAAGTTACTGGGATTTTGATGACCAAACTGCAAATGATCAAAGCCCAAATGGAAATGACGGTACATTTTTTGGAAATGCCACCACAACCATAGGAGGACCTTTCACAGATTTGTTCACTGGTTCTTTGATTACGAATACAGTACCTGCCGGAGATTCATCGGTTGTGGATGTATTTATTGACATGTCATCCCTGAATTCGGGATTATATGTTGATACCATTGAGATAAACTCAAATGATCCTCTGAATTCCCCGGTCATAGTGCCGATTTTGATTGATTATATTGGCGCTCCGGAGATAGCTTTATCTGATACATGCATAAATTCTGATACGATCTTCCAATGGGCATCAACCACGGATAGTCTTTACATAGGGAATACTGGATGCGATACCTTATTCGTTACCGATATCGTTTCTTCTTCAGCAGAATTTACTGTGGATATAACTACACTGCCAATCATGCCCGGAGACTCATCGCTGGTTATAATCACATTTAGCCCGGTTACCCCGGGCAGCTATTCCGAAACACTGACAATATTTAATAATGATATTGATACAACGATTTGCCTGACAGGATTTGCCTTAAGTCCTCCGATAATATCTTATAATCCTGACTCTTTTAATGTATTATTTACAACATGTGCCGATTCAGTGACACTTCCTCTAACTGTTTATAATAGCGGTACCGAAGATCTGATTTTTGATGTCGGTAATGGATATTCTACATCTTTGGACGGAGTGAATAGTCATGTGGATTGCGGGAATAATGCCATTTTCCAGATTCCTCAAGGAACTATTGAAGCATGGTTTAGAACTAATAGTACATCAGTACAGTTTGCTGCAGGCGTTCCTTATGATGATGGGTCTGCATGGGACAACCCATGGGTTGGCTTTCAGATTGGAACAAGCTCCAATCAAGGACGATTTTGGTTAAATGTCAATGGTAGTGACGTTGAGTTTGACGCGGGAACCATAAATACCGGGGAATGGTATCATGTTACTTTAACTTATGATGGTGCTATTGCAAGAGGATACATCAACGGGGTACAAGTTGGAACTCAAAATGTAGCAGGGAGTATAACGTACTCAGGAACACCAAGTTTCGTGATTGGAAATCGTTCGATACAAGCTCCCGGTGAGCGATTCAACGGACTAATTGATGAAGTACGTCTTTGGAACACTGCAAGATCTCAAACAGAAATTTTTGCAACTATGAACCAAAGACTTGCCGGTGATGAATCCGGTTTGATCGGTTATTGGAATTTTGATGACCAGACGGCAAATGACCTGACAGTTAATGGAAACGATGGAACATTTGCCGGAAATGCTATACCTACAGTCCCAAATGCTCCTGTTGCAGAATGGTTATCTTTTGCTTTAGTACCAGATACGGTGGTGACAGGAGATTCAACAATAATTGATATTAACTTCTATAGTAATGGATTAATAACCGGAATATATACATCTGAAATTTTTATTAATTCTAATGACCCCTTAAGTTCATTAGATACCATCCATTGTACCCTAGAGGTTCAAGGATATCCGGTGATTGCTTCATCAGATACATGCCTTGATCTCGATTCAATAATGCAATATACTTCCAATAGTGCATCCGTGACCGTTTATAACAACGGTTGTGATACGCTCTTTGTTGACAGCATTACCAATTCATTAGGTGCTTATAGTATTGATACAAGCGCGTTCTTATTACTACCGGGTGATTCGCTTGATATTGTTGTAACCTTTTCTCCAATAACAGCAGGAACATTTAATGACACTCTAACTGTTTATAACAACGATACAGTTATGTTTGTTTGCCTTACAGGTATCTCTTATCCTCCTCCTTTAATTGTTGTTGATCCTGACACCCTGGACACTACCATAACAAGCTGCCTTGATTCTCTCATTTTACCTTTGACCATTTACAATAATGGCGGCAGCGATCTGATCTTTGATATAGATACCGGGGGATACTTAGCCTTTTTTGACGGTAACGGTGATTATATCCAGTTTTCTAATTCTACTGTTTTTGATATTAGTAATTTAACTATTGAGGCATGGGTATATTCTTCAAACTATAATCAAAATGGATTTATATTTGAAAAGGGACCGGTAAATACTCAATATTCCCTGTTTTTTGAAGGTGCCAGCCTTTGCTTCAGAACTTACAATAGTAGTGGGGGGGTTAATAGTTATTATTTGAATTCCGCATCAATCGGAATTACCAATAACGCATGGCATCATATAGTTGCAACGTATGACGGATCTAATAAGAAAATATATGTTGACGGAGTTGAAAGGGGAAGCATGGCTTACTCAGTAACCCTTAGGACAGGACAACAGGGGCAAATAATTGGCGCTTATGGAGGAACAGGTGCGCATAGCTACTGGTTCAATGGAAATATAGATGAAGTCAGGGTATGGAACTATGGACGTTTACTGACAGATATCCAGGAAAATATGAACAAACCGCTGAATGGGAATGAATCAGGATTGATAGGATATTGGAATTTTAATGATCAAACGGCAGATGACTTAAGCCCCAATGGGAATAACGGAACATTTTATGGAAATGCAACAATAAATCCCGGTGGACCTTTCCCGCAGCATTTGTATTCCATTCCTTTTATTACTGATACAGTGCCGTCAGGAGACTCAACTGTTGTTAATGTTTTTATTAAT
>JBDRNO010000172.1:0-17424 GCA_043811005.1 Bacteroidota bacterium
GTCATAAGTTGGGTTTGTTCAAGTTACTAATAATAATGTTCACCCACTTTTTTTCGCTATCCGCCCCTTTAGTTTTACTTCAAAGAATGCATGAGCAGGGAATATCATGGCTGCAATACCGGCATTAAACAAAAGTTTGAATCCCGGTGCCCCACCGGACCAATTTTCAATGTAAGGGTCTGCCAATACAAGCAAAAACTCAAAGAAGATAAGGAATGAGAAGAAAATGATTCCTTCAGCCATTCTTTCACTCACATTAATAAAACCAAGCGATATCACACCACCAGACAGGATAAGCAGAGCAATTAGAATCACAGAGTATTGCAGGTTATCTCTTCGTTGAGTTTGTTGTGTAAGTACTCTATCAGCTTCCTTTTGTTCTTGTTCTTTAACCAGTTGGGCTTTCTCAAACTCATATTTGGTTTGTTGTCTTATAGTAGCTTTTTGAGTTTCTTCGTTCTTGATGCTGTCTCTCATTTGAATATGGAGTTCGTACGCTTCAAGCGCTTCACTATATTTACCCTGCGCTTTTAGAATCGCATAATGAATTTTGGTTGCTCGTGAAATATTCTCTACATATCCCAATTGTACTGCTATTTCCCTGGAACGCTCAGCAAAAATTGCTGCCGAATCTGTTTTCCCTTGCGAAAAATAACAATGAGCAATACCATCTAATGTAATAGTTAACCCGTCAGGGTCACCAATCTCTTCTCTTATGCTCAATGACCTCCTAAGATATGACAAAGCAACATCAAGGCTATCCTTGTTTATGGAATAAAAACTACCCAAATTGAAAAGTGTCTTAGCTATACTACGCTTATCTCCAATCTCTTCATATAATTTCAATGCCATTAGAGTGAACTTTTTTTCTTTGGCATTATCACCAACATCTCCATAAACCAAAGCCATATAGCTATACCCGGAAGCTATTCCCCTTGCATTACCAATCAATTTGTTTACCTCAAACGCTTTTTTAAAGCAATTAATTGCTTCTGAACTGTCTCCTTGTTCGTGATAAATTACACCGATATTGTTCAGATACATTGCCTCACTTTCTTTATCCTGTATTTCTTCGCTAATTTTGAGTGCCCGGGACAAGTATTCAATGGCTGATGGAACATCTCCCAATTCATAATATTGTCCTCCGATACTGTTTAATGACGATGCAACGCCATCCACATCTCCAACCTGTTCAGCTAATTTCAATGATAGTTTGTGGTATTCAAGTGATTTTATCGGTTGGCCCTGTATCTCATAGACAGCAGCAAGATTGCCGTAGCAACTGCTAATTAATCCTGTATCGCTTATAGCAATGCTCTTTTCGAGGGCTTCCCTGTAATATTTGACAGCAGTCTCAAAATCCCCTTTATAGTCATAATTAATACCAATATTGACAATACACTGAATGGCAAGAGACTGATTATCCAGCTGCTGTGCTAAAGGTAATGCTTTTTCAAGGTATTTTAATGAAGTATCCAGTTGACCAAAACGCTGATATATATATCCTAATTTTTTGAGCGCATCGGTCTTAAAATTAAGCGCAGCAATGTTTGATGGCTCGGATATAAGTATATCCTCTGATAGTTTTAAGGCATATCTGCAAAGGATGAGGGCTGAATCGGGGTCGGTTCTATGAAGTTCCCTTACTAAAGATAATACAGCTTGAATTTTAATTGTATCAATTGTTTCGCTTTTAATTATAGTTGAGAGAGAATCGGTTATTTGCTGGTCTTGTGAATGAGCCTGTGCATAAAAAAAGATGCACAACATTGTTGCACAAATGATTATGGTGAGCCTGCCAATATTCATTTTACCAACTTCCTTTCTGGTCTTGTAGATGGTCTGTATAAGTCGAGTGAACCATAGATATCGCTATGTAGTATCGTTTTGTCACTGTGTAAAGAGAGCAAAAGCAATTGTGCTGTAACGTTTGGCTATGCCACGTGTTGCTTATAATTTTTAATATTTACAAATTCATTTAATTTTATTCTTCTCCTGATAATTTATTCTAATGCTATAAAAGTCCCTGAACTTGCCACTCAATTTTCCAGTCTATTTGCAGGTGGTATAACTTGTGGATAAAAGTAATAATAATTTCTTGTGTTTGCAGATCCCTATATTGAAAAATGGAGCGGAGGCGCTCCGGGATTTAAGCTGTTGTTCAATTCCTGCATTGCAGCATTGATATTTCCACTGCATAGTTATTTTGAAACCAGGATCAAACGCAGGATAAGTTTATAACTTATGGGAAAAAGATATTTCCTGCACATCCCTCTTCCCGTTAACAGGACACACCGTTGAGTCGATGCCTCTCCCTCCCACCGGTGCAGATTTGCAATCCGAAATTCATCCTGATGAATATCAGGGCTTGGTGGTCATGCCTTCATATTATTTAGAATTACGCCCAAAACGGGTTGAATAAAAATCGTTTTAATACATTTCATTTATTGTTGTTTGTCGTTATTTCTTCATTTAATTATTCCAAAGTCTTTTGCCACATAGATGAACATTTTCAAGTTTCCGGGGTTCGGGGCAAAATCCTTTACCTCAATCAATTCTGTGTTTGCTAAAGCACTACAGACATTTAAGGATAGCATTATTAATATGGCAGTTATTAATAGCATTTTTATTGAGCCAGTTTTTTGGGAAGGGATGGTTTTGTATTAGTTACAGTTGTTATATGCTGGCTTGCTTTTCTGTCATTAGTCCTTATCAGTCATTACTTTTCAATTCTTCAAGTTTGTCAGCCAGACTAATGTTGTCTGGTGATATTATTATTTTCTTTCCGGCCATTGTTTTCAGTAAAATCATATTTTTTCTTTGCCAGCTTGCATATAACGTATGAATAAACTACGGTTCTAATGCAGTACATTTTTTGTTATCTTCCGGTCTTTTTCTTTTGCCTTTTTGAATGTCGAATATCGAACACTGATTTACGATTTTAGATTTATTCATACTTAATCAACTTCTTAGATCATTATTCGTTAATCGATGTCCGGTATTCAATTCGTTCTCTTTTTTCTTGACTTATCTGTAATTCTTTATTCTTTAGCTAGTTTTACAATATCTCTTACTTCAAGTATTTGCTTATCATACCCTATATTTACGGTATTGATCATTGTCAATCCGATTTCTTTTAACGTTGTGATGTATTTTGAAAACAGCACTTTGAAAACCGGAAATAAGGGATCAATTATTTTATATAACAGATAAGTATTTTTTAATCCTTTGGTTGGACGAATAAACCCGGGCCGGAACATATAAGCTTGTTTGAAAGGCAATTTCAATAGATCATTTTCAGTTTTTCCTTTTACTCTTGCCCACATGATACGGCTCTTTTCAGATAGATCGCTTCCCACACCGGATATGTAACACACTGTCATTCCCGGGTTTAATTTGGAAAGCGGGCGAGCTAAAGCCATGGTTAGATCATAAGTCAGATGAGCATACTTTTCTTCTCTCATACCAAGAGATGAAACTCCCATGCAAAGAAATGCTGCATTATACCCTGATAATTCATTTTCAATACTACTGAAATCTGAAAAATCTTTGTGAATAATTTCTTTTAATTTAGAGTGTTGCACATTGCAATTTCTTCTGTTTATTACCAAAACAAACTCTACATCAGGATGGTTAAGGCATTCATGGAGAACACCTTCACCTACCATACCTGTTGATCCGGTTATTATTGCTTTGATCCTCATAGATTCAATTCATGCTAAATTCGTTACTGTTCGGGTATAAAGATAAAAACAATTGATTTCTGAAACCACAGATTTCACCGATTACACAGATTAAAATCAGTGAAATCTGTGCTTACATTTACCCCCGAACAGTAATCTAAATTCCAACAATTCGATAGTGTCAATTCTATCAGTATCGTTTCCATCTTCCCGCAGTTGAGGCCCACAAGAGGTTAGGATAAGTAACAGGTGCAATATGACAGGAAAATCTTCATTTTAATTAGCCACAACGATCAGCATAAAGGGCGTTTTATGTATGCCCTTTACATTGTTACCCAACGTTTTTATTTAAATAGTTTTATATAATTTTCGAACAAATATTGTCTGCCTCTTTTCCCACCTGTTATTTCTTTAATTATTTCTAAACGTTCAAGCTGATCTATCAGTTTATATATAGATGGCAGAGAAAGTTGTATAATTTTTTTTACTTTTTGCGCATCTATCAACGGTCTTTGATATAAATACTCCATAATCAACTGGGCATTGTTCGCGCGACTACCAAGGACTTGCAATTTATTATCAATTTCTTTTTGTAGTTTTAAAATTCCATCAAATGTCTTGATTCCATTTTTGGCAGTTTCAATAACACCTACAAGAAAAAATTTAAACCATTGAGTAAGATCATTTTTTTCCCTTACTCTCATTAAGTTATCATAATATAGCGTTCTGTTTCTTTCAAAAAAGTCGGATAAATACAAAATTGGTCTTTTTAAAATGCCTTTTTCTACTAAATATAATGTTACCATAAGTCGTCCAACTCGTCCATTACCATCTAAAAATGGGTGTATTGTTTCAAATTGATAATGAATAAGGGCAATTTTTAATAAATCAGGAAAATACGAATCATTATTATGAGCAAATTTTTCTAAATCTCCCATATATTCATTAACTGTTGTATGAATGGGAGGAATGAAGGTAGCGTCACTTATAGTTGCGCCTCCAATCCAATTCTGACTGCTTCTAAATTCCCCTGGTAATTTATTTTCTCCCCTCACTCCTTTTAATAAAATTTTATGAGTTTGTTTTATTAGTCTTGATGAAAAAGGTAGTTTCTTTATATTGTCGATCGCAGAATCTAATGCTTTAATATAGTTTTGAACTTCTTCCCAATCATTTTTTTTTTTCTTCTACAATATCCTCTTTGTCTAGTAAAGCTTCTTCTATATTAGTTTTTGTTCCTTCTATTCTGCTAGATTGAGTAGCTTCTTTAAGAACGTGCATACTTATAAATATATCAATATTAGGAATATATTCAGAATACATATCAAGTCTGCCAAGTTGTCTGTCTGCTTGACTTAAGAGGTTAAGCAATTCCATATTCTCAATATTCCATCGCCTGTTTATTTTTTCTGGCTGAAAACTTTTATATGTTCCTTGATTTATATATTGTCCAACTTTAAAATTTTTCATAATACCTTTTTCTAAAAACTTTAGCAAAGATACACCTTATTTAAGAAATTACAAAAAAACTTAAATAAGAGGCGTTTTAATTAAACTTTCCGGAAAGAAAGTTTATTAATTGTAATTTGCAAATAATGGTGGGTATCGTCTGCGCTAAAATGAGTTCCGACCTCACAGTTCATTGAATGGATAAAACGCCTATTGAGGTACATGAAAATATGAAAATTAAGCTTGATTTCTCTATTTTAGCCTGTGTCGGATAATGGGAAGAGGTCATACCAACTAAAATGTCTACTTATAAGCTGTCCTAAGAAGGGAAGGGCTACTCAATTAGCCACTGTAAATTATCCTTCTTCAAAGTAATCAGTGTCAATTCGTTTAACTTGATATTCATTGATTGTTGAAAGGCCAACATTATTCTCAATCATAAGATTTGCTAATTGCTCCCCGTCTATGAGTACAATTTTATATTCAACCTGTGTTACGAATTCATAAACACTTTGAGGAAATGTTGATGTTGTAATAAATATTCCTTTTCTGGCTTTCTTTGATGCTAATGCACCTGTAAAGTCACGTATTTCTTTTACTGGCACAGAATTCTCCCATCTTTTTGCTTGTAAGTAGATTGTGTCAAGTCCAAGTTTATCTTCTTTTACAATTCCATCAATTCCACCGTCTCCTGATTTCCCAAGTGCTTGTCCTGCGTCTTTTCTTGAACCACCATAATCCATTCTTATAAGTAAATCAATTACCAATTTTTCGAAAAAAGCAGGAGAACAACTTTTAACAACATCAAGAACTTCTTTAGCCAACTCAGAGCGCAATTTTTGGTAAGCATATTCTAAAGATTCCTCTGGTGTTTTATCTGTGACTATGTCATAATGATTTTCTCAGAGCTATCGCCATTGTCTTTTGTCTTTTTTATTGATTTAAAGTCAACAAATTCCTGATATCGAGTTAATAGTTGTGATGTTATTTCTGAAGGATTTTCGTGTAACAATTCCAAGCCACGTTGGGTAATTTTGAAATGAGCTCTTCTAGGGGTTGATAAAAGACCTGCTTTTTTCATATAAGTCCTTGCCCAGCCAAGACGATTTCGAAACACAGGTTGTTGTCCGCTAGGTAACAATTCCCTTCTTTCATCTTCTGTCAAATAAAATTGGTCAGAAAGAAAATCATCTGTTTCTTGTAAAGAATGTTCTTGCTCGTTACTTAGCATTTTAAGCAAGGGGAGCATTATTTCTTCATACGATGGTATAATAGTTTCTTGTCTTTAATTTTATAGTGGCTAACGTAGGGCTAGTCAATTATTGACTTTATTTTTTATATATGTTTATGACTTCAAAGATAATGAATCTTATGGATTTTCAATTTCACCCGGGCGGATATTTGTATCTGCAAAAACGGGCAAGGCAATCAGCGCACAATCTGCATTTTGGTTTTTTATCCTTTATTGGTTCCGGTAAAGAAGATGAATTATAGGCAAATAATAAGCTTTTTTTGCTTACAACCATGAGTATTGCCAATACAGTAGCTAATTTTTTTATGAAGCTCCTCCTGGCGGTTATGGTATAATATTTTCCCATTTCACAGCTTTTTTAATAATTCTTCAACAGCAGTATATCCCGAGCATACAGCTCCTTCCATAGTAGGTACATCCACTTCATTCCTGATCCAGTCACCGGCTAAAAATAAATTATCGAAACCTGTCACGGAGAATGGGCGGAATTTTAAGGTTCCGGGGTCGGTAAGTAAATAGCGCTCATGATTTGAAGCATTGCGGACAAAAACATCATAGATCATTCCCGCCAGCTTCGGGTCCTTTGTTTGCGGGATCTTTAAAAATGAACTGAGGATGATCTCTTTCAGCTCTTGATCTGAATAATTCTCGTATCCGGTTTCCTGGCCTACCCAACGCAGCACAGAACCATAACTATTGTCCTTTTTATATTCGTCTATTTTATCCTTATAGTCCGCGATCATGCCCATTGGCTCGTCCAAACCGTTTATACAGGCATCGAGCTTTGGCAATACCCGTTCTTTGATCCACGTTTGCCATGACATGGTAACGATCGTTTGAAGGTTCTCAATGCCATTGAACCCTTTCCAAAAGCCGGTATCATCTTTATTCAGTTCCATGAAATTATCAACCGGAATGGTAACGATAACCGCATCAAACCCATCAATAATTTCCAAAGAATCCGGCAAAACAGGGATCTCTTTTTCCCACTTATTTACACCATGGGGCTTTGGAATGGGTTTACCCATCCTCAATCCCGTTATATGTCCATTCTTGTGTATAATTCCTGTCAGCTTCTTATGAAGTTCAATTTTACCTCCAAGCTTTTTATAATAATCAACTACCGGCTTAACAAGCTTCTCTCCATAGCTACCGTTGACAAAATAATATTTAGTGCTGCCTCCAAGCAATCTCAACGACTTAAATGCAATGTAGGCAGATATCTCGTGTGGCCAGTTGAATAAAGCATCTTTGACAAAGCGAAAAAAACGTTTTTTTGTCAGATCCTCATCAAGTCCGTTTTCTATCGCCCAGGCAGTATAACAGATGTCATCATATTTTTCAATATCTTCCTCGTGCATCATCGTCTTGATATTCTTTGCGTAAAAAGCGGCAAACTTGATATTCTCTCCCGGGGAATAGCCATTCTTAAACCTGTACCTGGATGCGGTAAAATCTACAAATGAGCCAATCTGATGTATCTTACCTGTGTCTTCCTCATAAAAATATCCTTTGTTCTTATTGGATACGAAGGTTTTGGATTTATTTACCCCTGCTCTTTTAAGTAAGTCAATAAATCTTTTATAATTTTTAAATATCGCATGAAAGCCATACCCAACATCATATCCTTTTTCGTCTTTCCATGTAGCGATCTTACCGCCAAAATATTTCCTATATTATACAATGTAACATCTGTTTCCGGCTTCTGTTCCAAAAGCTTTATACCGGCAGCCAAACCTGCCAGGCCACCTCCAATAATTATTACTCGCTTCATAGGTGAAAGTTAAAATACGATACTAAAATAATAATAATTACAAAAATACTAATTATTTCGGTTAAATTTTTTTAGGTGCTGTGGATTGGAGAATGGAAAGTTGAGATTGGAGATTGGTGTTGGAAATTGGAAATTGGAAATTGGTATTGGATAGTTGACCCCGATACGCTCATACCCTGTTGAATACTTGCCATGCAAATTCCACAGGGTAAACTTCGCTACGTGGCAGGGATTGGAAATTGGTGTTGGATAGTTGAGAATGAAAATTTTGTGTGCCGTCAGGTGTTTCCACCTGACGGTTTTGCGTTGTGTTTCGGTTTACTGTCAGGTGGAAACACCTGACAGTACATCATTGTTAAAGCTTTTCCAAAGTTTGAAACTTTGGAAAAGCTGCCATTTATTTGTTCCCTTTTTTTACTTTTCCGAGCAACTCCTGGAAACCCTTACCTTGAACGGTTTCTCCGTTTTCGTAAACAGCAAGTACTTTACATGGGCCCTCCCAGATCCTTTTGAAAACCAAAACCGGGAATTCATTATTATCCGTTATGGCTTTAATATTTAGTTTCAATCCATTTCCCGGCACTTCTATTTCCCAATCAACAGGGTATTTCCGTCCGGTATCAGGGCTTTTCCAATATCTTTTGGCGGTAAATTTCAGATCGGTAAATACTTCGGTTCTCCCGTCAGGATGCAACAATGTTAATCCTATCTGAAGTATTCTGTTGGTTACGGCATTTTTTATGAAATATACGTTAATGGCTTGATCATTATCCAAATTTATTCCCCACCAGCCCCACTTAAAGGATTTTATCACCATTTTACCCCATTGGTGGTCATACCATGCATCACCAACTAATTCCAGTTCCTGGTCGTTTAATTTCAACAATGCTTTTGCTGACATATGGGGATAGGAATAATAATGCATATCTTCCGGTCGCTTTAAACCTATAATGCCACTCCCCATCACGAGCATGGGATGACCTTCCTTTTTCAGATCAATAGTAAGCGTGAACTCTTTGTTTGTGAAAAACAGGTGATATAATGAATCCTCTTTTTGTAATTTATTATTGCCGTAACACAACCATAACGGTGACCTGGGAGGTTCGCAATGTTTGTATGGTTTTGAAATATACTTATGCCCTTTGGGCAAAAAAGGTGAATTAAATTTTGTCGACTTGTCAAGAAGTGCATAAAAATATACTGTGTCTTTTTTGAGATCAGTTAATGTATAGAACATGTACCTGCCCACCTTATTTCTAAAAAAACTTGAAACAAATATATATTCATCCTCCGCAGTACCCTTAGATCTCAAATATCCAAAATAATACCACCATTCAATACCAGTTCCATGCAAGCGGTCTTCCTCCCCAGGTGAAAATGTAAACCCCGTCTTTTCTAAAGTCTCTCCCTGTCTGTCTTGTCCAAATGCTAAGTTAAAAGACAGATTCACTACAATAAAGAGTAATAATATGTTGATAGATTTTTTCAATTTTTAATATGATGCTGTTATTATTCGTTATGAGTTGTTGTTATAAGATTCTTTTTTTTTAGAAAATGACTCACAATAAAAAGGACTCCAACAATAACGAATGGAATCGTGATGGACAGAATGATACCGAGGCTCATCCAAATCGATTCGTTCATTTTATATTTAGGATTAAATTATATACTACTCGTTAGGCTTTTCGGTTTCGTCCAGTTTATTATAGTGGTATCTAGTCTCCACTTTTTTTTGTAAGTTAAGAATGGTGGTAAATATATGATAGTTTTCAGACAGTCGGTAAGGCAAAAGCACATTAATGTTATTTATATCGCTAATATATTTATCCCCCAAAGATAGTGAATCTAATGGATTTTCAATTTTATTTATCCCGCATCAAAATTTATTTGAGAACTTTTGCCTCGCTTCGCACGCTGTCGCCAAAGCTTTAGCGTAGGCGCCCGGAGCTTCACGAAAGCACAGAGGGATAACTTGTCCCATTAGATCGCGGGATACCGAACGTCAGATGTACGTTTTTATTTACAAACCTGTTTACGGTCGGAATAATGGAAAAAAGTGCTTATAATTGCGGTGAAATTTACCCTTTTTTACTTTATGGAGCAAAATAATTTTAAGAGATCAATTGTCATTCTCATTCATGCTTTCATTGGCTGGGCATTGTGCGGTGCAACGGTAGGGATAGGCAGAGCTATAACATCCATAGAGATGACATTGATCATTCATGCAATACTTGCCCCGGTCTTCTTTATTATGATCTCGTTGGTTTTCTTTTGTTTTTTGTATAGTTTTGCTTTAACTTTTAATTTTAGGTCACTCTATACCTAAATGTGGACAAGTCACAACCAAACAGGGTAAAGATTTCAATTGTAATGAAATGACAGATTAGAATGAATGTTTTAAAAATAATAAAAATATGTCTGTTCATCTTTCTTTCCGGTTTTACTTTGTTACTTTTCAACAACCCATCTATTGCCCAGGTTAATCCTTGTACACCTAATACCCCTTCTTATACACTCGATCTGTCAGGTAATCCTAACGGCACCTGGGTTTCAGCGCCACCAATTGTAAGAGCCGGTTCTTGTTGCGGTTCTGTATGGCCCGATAGGTGTATAGTATTTTTAATTACTTTAGACTCTGCTGCTGTGGCAATAAATTTTGAGATTATTTCCGGTGCAGTTCCGGGAGGTTCAATGTTTTATCAAATAGATTGCGGGCCTCCTGTTACTGTTGGTGAACCTATATGTCTAAATGGCCCTGGACCTTATGCATTAAGCTTTTGTAAACCGGGCAATAATCTGAATACATATGCTATTACCTCAATTGCAGGGCCTTCCATCCCTCCTGATGATACTACAGGTATTGGATGTGATCTGACTTTGAGCACCATTGGTTTGGACCCCGCCAGCGTAACCTGGTCTGACATTACATCAGGAACCGGCTTATATAACTCCTATTTAAGCTGCACATCAGGTTGCAGCGTTACGGTTGTGACACCTACGCCCCCAGCACCACCATACGTGGATTATGAAGTATGCGGAGCTCCTGTCACCCCGATTTGTATGCCCCCTGCTCCTTTCTGCGATACGGTAAGAATATATATCACACCGGAATTATTAGTATCTGTCAGTCCTGATCCGGCAGTTTATTGTGAAAATTTTTCCGGAGTTCAATTATATGGCAACGTAACCGGAGGTGACGGGAATTATTCATATACATGGACAAACTCATACGGAACTGAGGTTGGTGATTCATTAAATTATTTTGCCGGTTCACCGGGGACCTATGTACTGGAAGTACAAGATGGTAATTATCCTGACTGCCCGGCAGGATTTGATACGGTCACTGTAATTGAACAGCCCCTGCCTGAGATTGATGCCGGGAGTGATATTACGATTTGTGAAAATATTACAACCATATCCTTGAATGGAACTGTTACTAATGCAGCCGGTGGGATTTGGAGCGGAGGAGCCGGAACATTTAATCCAAACAATACAACCATTAATACGATCTATACTCCCGGCGCCTCTGAAATTACTGATGGATATGTAATACTGACATTGACCTCCACAGGAAACGGAATTTGTCCTGCTGCAACTGATCAAATATATATTATGTTCTCTTCTGCCCTGAATTTATCAATTATCGCTCCACCAATAATATGTTACGGTGATACTGCAACTATTACGGCAAATACAACTGGCGGCCTTCCTCCCCTCACTTATTATTGGAATACCGGGGATTCAACACAAAGCATTACTGCTCCAGCAGGCACTTATTTCGTTTCAGTATCGGATGCCGGTTTATTCCCCTGCATGGAAACGGCTACTGTCACCATACAGCAAAATCCATTGTTAACCGTGACAGCATCTCCCAATGATTCTACAAACTGCAATACAATAATTGATATATCCGTAAGCGCTTCAGGCGGAAGTGGAAATTACACATATTGGTGGAGTAACGGGCAAACCAGCACATCTATATCTGTTACACCCGGATCATATTCAGTTATTGTTACCGATGGTTCAGGATGTACGGCTACAGATTCGGTGAGCGTAACAGCCACCAATAGTACGATCTCAGCTACTATCAGCCAACCGGGTAATTTATGCTATGGCTCAGTTACTCAAATTTCAGTTACGGCATCAGGAGGAACCGGTTTTTACAGCTATCTATGGGACAACGGAGCAACAACAAGTTCAACTGTTGTTGGTTCAGGAACTTACTGTGCATTGGTAACGGATATGACAAATTGCTGGACCACAACTTGTATAAACGTAAATGAAAACCCTGTTTTGACGGCTGAAGTATTTGCAACATCTCCGACTTGTGTGGGGGCTAATATTCCTATTATCGCTTCCGCAACCGGAGGGCAAGCCACATATTCATATCTGTGGTCTACGGGGCAATCTACACAAACCATCTATCAACCTGCCGGAACTTATACAGTATACGTGATTGATGCCAATTCTTGTACTGACACAGCCAGCGTTACGGTAACTAACGAACCGAATATCAATACCACTGTTATCAGTGCCGGTGTAAGTTGTTTTAATGGTAATGACGGTAGCGCTACCGTTACTGTTTCGGGTGGTATTCCCCCCTATTATTACAGTTGGGCTCCGTGGGGAGGGGTTAGCGCTACTGCAACAAGCTTAATTGCAGGTACTTACATAGTAATTGTTACAGATTCTCTTGGGTGTTCAGAAGTTATCCCGGTATTAATTACCCAACCTGCTGCAATATTTGCATCGGTTTCAAGTTTTTCCGGTCCCTGTTGTTATGGGGGAAGTGACGGCACTGCCACAGTAGGAGTTTCCGGTGGCACACCGGCTTATAGCTATTCATGGTCACCAACCGGAGGTTCCGGGCAAACGGCTACCGGCTTATCGGAGAATACTTATACCGTTACCGTTACTGACAGCAATGGTTGCAGTAATACCGCATCTATAACAATTACAGATCCTGATTTGCTAAATGCAACAATTTCAGGAACCAATGTTAGTTGCTCAGGTGGAAGTGACGGAAGCATTACAGTAAATGCGTCAGGGGGTACTCCCCCCTATTCTTACATATGGACGCCTAATGTGAGCACTACATCAACTGCTGCTAATTTATCTGCAGGTAATTACTCAGTTACAATCACAGATGCACAGGGCTGCTTAACCGCAGATAGCATCACGGTCATTGAACTACCCGGAATTGTGGTCAATGTGTCAAATATAGTTGATGTAAGTTGTTTTGGCGGAAGTGATGGTGGGGCAACTGCAATTGTTTCGGGTGGAACAATGCCATTCAGCTATCTGTGGACACCCGGTGGAGAAACCACTGCTGCCACCGGCAATTTATCAACAGGAAGTTATGATGTGACCGTTACCGATTCAAATGGATGTCAGGGTGTTGTAAGCGTAAGCATTAATCAACCGCCATTGCTGGTAGTTACATCTCCCGATCAAAGCATATTATGCGACAACACAGTTTCATTGACCGTAACCCCTGGCGGTGGAACTCCGGACTACTCTTACCTGTGGAGTACCGGGGAAACAACGGATACTATTTATTCAAACACTCCCGGAATTTATAATATTACTGTTACTGATGCACAGGGCTGCATAGCATCGGATACAGTAATTGTTACTGCAACAAACAGTATTCTTGCTGCGGTAATTGTGGCGCCTCCCAGCATCTGCTATGGTTCCACAACCAACATTATAGTTAATGTAACCGGAGCAGGTGGTGCAGGAGGGTGCACTTATATTTGGAGTACAGGGGATACAACCAGCTCAATAACTGCAGGTAGTGGAACTTATTGTGTTACGGTCACAGATGGAGTAAACTGCAGTGTGACTACTTGTGTTAATGTAATCGAAAATGATCCTTTGGTAATTGATATTATCCCGGATACAATTTGCTATAATTCTACTGCCATATTAACCGCTGATGTTTCAGGTGGCTTAGCTCCTTATGAATATTTTTGGTCTACAGGGGATACAACAGTGAATATCATTGATTCAGCGGGTACTTACTCAGTTAGTGTAACTGATGCTATCGGCTGCAGTGCTGTGACGAATGCAACCGTTATAGAGAACCCCGAAATGGTAATTGCATTTACTGATATTTGGAATGTTAGTTGTTTAGGTGGTTCTAACGGTTCTGTAACCGCAATTGTTTCTGTAGGAGTCCCGGGATTTACTTATTCATGGTCACCGGTTGCAGCCACAGATCCTGACATATATGGCTTATCTGCCGGAACTTACACTGTTACGGTTACTGATATATTAGGATGTGTAGGGTCAAATAGTATTACTATTACTGAGCCAACTACTGTACTTATGCTTGATAGTATTTCAGGCAATAACATTAGCTGTTATGGAAACAATACCGGTTCTGCCACAGTATCCGCATCAGGGGGTACTGCCCCGTACAATTATTTATGGTGGGTTACCGGGGATACTATTCCCTCGGTTTCCGGGCTTCCTGCTGGTTCTTATGGTGTTTCTGCAGCTGACTCAAATGGATGCATAGCGACAAATACTATTATTATTTCTCAGCCGGCTCTTTTAAGTGTGAATATGAACGGTATTAATAATGTAAGTTGTACCGGGGGAAGTGATGCGAGCGTAACTGCACAGGTGTCTGGCGGTATTCCTCCATACACTTATTTATGGTCACCGGGGGGGAGTACCGATTCATCTTTAACCGGGGTTATTGCAGGTTTTTATGAAGTGACGGTAGCAGACGCCAATTTATGCACTGCCGGAGCTAATGTGACCATCACTGAACCTCCCCCAATTTCCACAACCGTATCAGGTACTACAGCAATCTGCTACGGTCAAAATACAACGATCAGCGCTTCTGCAAATGGCGGAAACGGATACTTTACTTATTTATGGGACCAGGGATTGGGGACAGGCGCTGTTCAAATTGTTAATCCAACCACAACAACTACTTATACCGTCATTATTACCGATGGCAATGGTTGTTCAAATACAGCTCTACCTGTTACTGTTAGTGTATCTTCACCTTTATCTTTAATTCTAACAGCTCCTGACACAATTTGTGAAGGAGATAGCGCTTCTGTTTTTGTATCTGTAAGTGGTGGTGATGGCAACTATTCTTATATTTGGAGTGATCCCGGCTTTGGTAATAGCGCCGGGCCGCATTATGTTACTCCCTCTACAACTACAACCTATACGGTTATAATTCTGGACTCGTGCAGCACCCCTGCTGTAACTGAAAGCATTACTATTGTTGTGTCACCCTACCCTGAGGCAATAATAAATGCAAACCCCTCAGAAGGGTGTGTAACTTTAAATGTGAACTTTAGCGCGAACACAACGGGAAATCCTAATGGAACCGGTTATTTGTGGACTTTCGATGATGGATCAACATCTACTTCTGTTTCTGCTTCTCAAACCTATTCACAAAACGGAACTTATACTGTAAGTTTAACCGCATGGTCTTCATTTGGCTGTAGTGTAACTTCAACAGCCAATGGTGATATTAATGTTTTCCAAACAGCGATCGCTGATTTTTCTGTTGACCCGCCAGTAACCTCAATTTTGTCTCCAACAGTTGATTTTATTGATAATTCACAAAACACAACAACCTGGCTATGGGATTTTGGTGATGGTGATACATCAATACTGACAAATCCTCAACATACTTATGAAGATACCGGCATGTTCCTTGTTCAATTGGTTGTGAATAATCAATTTGATTGTCCGGATACACTAACTCAATGGGTTAGTATTGAACCTGATTTTGCTTATTTTATTCCCAACGCTTTTATTCCCGATGGTAAGGGAGGTAACAAATCCTTCATAGGAAAAGGGCATTGTATTACAGAGTTTGAGATGTTTATATATAATCGTTGGGGTGATTTGATCTATGAGACCACTGATGTTAGCAAACCCTGGGATGGCAGAGCCAACAATGGAAAAGAATTAGCTCAGCAAGATGTATATGTTTACCTTTTTAGGGTATGGGATTGTCTCCATGAGATGCATGTGTATGTTGGACATGTGACCCTGATACGCTAAAGCTACAGGGTAAACATTAATACGATAGAATTTTATAGTCAGGAAAATTTCAGGTTGTAACGGTTTGGCGGTATGTTTTTGTTGCCGATTTTGAAGCACTTACCTGTCAAATTACACGAAAGTTTATTTAAAGCTGAAACGCTGAAACCTGCACTGTATCGGCAATAAAATATACCGCATGTTACCAACTGGCCTTCTTTGTTTTCATGTTTTCTATCATTTATCAAGTCGTTTTTGTGTGTCGAACTTATGTGTTTGCATAGTTTTTTTTTTAAGATGGAAAAGATTTTTTGTTTTATTTTGCGTGACGAAGGTGGAAATTCGTTTGCAGTTAAACACTTTCTGCCTGTGAAATATAAGCTGCAAATGTGTTTACGTCTGTGAGATGGCTATTTCTTTTTCCCCGTTCTTTTATTCAATTGTTTTTTTTCTTCGGGTAAATAGTTGGTTGTTGATATTACTTTCTTACCTGTTTTTGATTCAAGGTCAAGTCTTGCTTTGCCCGCAACTGAACCACCTTGTTTGGCAGCCTTTTGGTTTTCTGTAAATCCTTTGGGATTTTTTGTTTGTACGATTGCTGTTGTCGAAGCTTCACCAAGCATTGAAAAAATCAATTCAAGGTCAGTCATGTGGTCGCGCAAATTTTGGCTTTTCAACCCCTTTATTTTTTTGTATTGAGAAGGTGTCAAACCAAATGTTGCCTTGGAAATTTCTGCTGTTAAAATTGCATATTCAATTTGTTCCTTACCTCCCCTGTTTTTCCATTCTTCAGTTAACTCCTCACGGATGGCAATGCTTCGCATCCGTTTCTCAATCCAGTCGTCAGGATAACCTTTAAGTTTGTACAGTTCACGTGTCCGTTGAGTTGCCAATTCAGGGTTTTCAATTTCATCCAATCTGTCTGACCCTACTTGTGCTAACCATTGCTTAAATGGTTCTGCTTTCGGTGATGGAATAGATTGTATTATTCGTAAAAGTCCTTTTGCATTGGCACAATTTAGCTTCTGTTTACCACCAACAGTGTCAACCGAAAGGGGGGTGACAAATTGTCCCCACCCTTTGTAAAGCTCATCGTCACGCTTACGCATTTTCTTTATATAATCGCTTGGGTTGGGCGTGTCGGTAAGCACTTTAATAACGTCTGTCACAACAAAATACCATTTTTCGTCTGCTTCATTCCAGACCGTTCTTATTTGTTTGCTCTCAAATAATTTAATGTTGCTCAT
>JBDRNO010000173.1:0-24102 GCA_043811005.1 Bacteroidota bacterium
AAATGAAGTTCTGGAAAAAAGGAACGCTGCACATGACGTTTAAAGATGAAAAAGTTTGGGAGCAGTTTAATATAATGGCAGCTAAAGGTAAAAACTGGTTACCGGAAAACTATAAAGAAAAACAGCCGGTAAAGAAGCAATCAAAGCCCAAAACGGAAAAAGTTGATGCTTTTGAGGTTTCATCCTCCACAAATGATAATGGACAGGTATTAATGAATTTTCAAATAAATACACCATGGCAGTAAAAATAATACAATATTACCATGAAAAGAATAGACTATAATAAGGAATTATCAAATTCAGCGGGTAATAATATCGGATCTCCGTTATTTTTGAAAGCTGCCGGCAGCTGATCCGCTGGAATCGGTACCTGTTTCACCGGCATTTTCAGGTCCCCCGGGTTTCTCCGGAAGTGAATTTCACCGGTTATTGTATCCCTGTGCTGCCGGTGATCCCGGCTTGCCAGCAAAATTTTTACCGTTGATTTATATATAAAATGTTTTTGCTTTCAAAATACGGAAAATCAATCAGTTAATTTTTTTGTGGAATTTTGTGTTTTTGTGCTTTTGTGGCGAGAATTGATATTTTGGAATAGACTCATTTTTATATACTTTTACCACAAATAAAATTAATTATGAGTATAGAGCTCAAAACTAAAACCGTCTGGCTTGATCTTTCTATGGAACATTTTGATCTCATCCTGAATAGTGAAAAGTATATAAAATTTAAAAAAGAATTTAATCCGTCAATACGCCATAAAAGAAGGATCATTACACTTGGTGATTTTCTCCGGGAATTTATAATATCATATTACAGGGTAAGAAAATCTAAGGTAGATCCTGAAATTATTGCTTCTTTTCAAAAGGGGAAAGCCATTACCGGGAAAATTCACTTCACATTGCCCGATAATGTAATGAGGCAATTCTTATTTGATGCTAATTCTAATTTGAGGTCATTAAAAGCCCAGGCATTATACCTCGTTATTCCGCTTATCAATGAGCTAATTCAAGAGCGGTCTGCTGCTGCCCCAACTGTTCAGGATATTGGTTCTTAAACGTCTGCCATGTGTATGCCGCTATGTTTCTTACCTTACCATCCATATGACTTATCTGTATATCGTACAATGTTTTTCCTATTATCTGTTCCGGCACTGTCTTTAATATCTCTCTTGTCTGGTAATCGGATAATTTGAATTTTTGAGTCATTCTTTCATATAGCTTTTCCTTTCCTTCTTCCTTAACATAGCCGCCCCTGTGTTTCAAAACAAATTTCAATTTTTTTACCAGTTTCCCCATTTTTTCGGATTCCTCAAATTCAAATGCCATATCTGTATCTTTCAGGTCTTCCTGTGACCTTAGTAACACTCTTTTTTTAAACATCCCATAACCTTTATATTTATCATTCAATGCCAATTTCCACCTTAGTTCCTCCAAATCCACTATCCACCACCCGCTTGTTCTGAAACGGCTAAGTAACTCATAAAACCTCTGTGCGTATGTACTCTTTAATTTCAGCATGACCGATAGTCTATACTCTGTAAAATTTTCATTTATCTGGATTAAATACGGTTTCAATTTTTCCGGCACTTCAAACTCAACCACTCCGCCTTTTTTATACTCAGCGCTGCTTATCATTACCGTATCTATAATATTTCCGTTATTTTTTTTAATTGTATATACTTTTGATTGCAGGTTCTTGGCTTCATTCCTTATCCTGGTATACATATCCTTACATTTGATTTCAGTACTATTCAACATCTCATCTACTTTAATCGTATAATACCTATTCAAATCAAGATCCTCTCTCTTTATTTTGCTTATTATTAAAGCCATTATCCTGTTTTGAATTAATGTTAATGTATGTCTGGATGAAATAAGTTCATTATGCTTTTTAACCAGCTTATTATTAGTATTATTAGTTGATAAATACATGGTTTTTAATATTTGCAACAAAAATAGAGTAACAAATAATAGTAACACATGCAGGGTTTAGTTACTTTTTAACAAAATCATTGTTTATAACTACCCTCAATTTGTTACTTTATGCCCTCTATAAGTTACTTTTCCCCATTGATTCCCTGTGTTTTTATCCCCCAATAAGTTACTTTTCTTTCATTATTACCCTCAATTTGTGACTATTATCTCTCTAAAGCTACAGTTACAATGACTTTCAGAGAGACTAAAACAACGTTTTAAAGCAAATTTCAATTATTCTTCAGAACATTCATTTCCCTCAAAATGTTATTATTTGCCCTCATTTAGTTATTTTTTATTGAAATATTCCTATCAATTTACCCTGAATCTGTTACTATTTACCCTTATTCTGTTACTTTTCACCCTCATTTAGTTATTAATATTTCAAGCAATCCCACTGTTTTCAACATTTTCAGCGCGAATAAAACGTATTATAATTATTAACTAAAAAATACACACGTTTATAATCAACCCTCAAAATGTTACTTCTCCACCTTTTCCGCTTCGTTTTTACCTTCCAGAAACTCCCCCCTCGTTAAAAAAAATAAAAAAATTTCGTTTTATCGTCTTAGGCATAAGGAAAAAAAATTTTCTGATTTTGCGGATGTTTGCCTTTATTATAGATAGTAACATACTACTTATTTCTCGCGCTTAATTAATCTTAATTAATAACTAACAATCAGAAAAATTTTTTTTGCCCTGCCATTCTGTACGTGGCATATATTTTATAAAGTCCTTTTTATTCTTTTACCTGGATAATCTAATGCTTTCTATTTAAAACAACTGCTTATAAAGCCCTAAAACAAACTTTCTCATTCCCCGGCAAAACCCAAAATCTGCCAAAATCCCCCTTAGCCCCCCTTTTTTCAGCACTTTACATCAAAAATAACCTTCACATTTTACCTGTGCTGCACGATCTTAGAGAGGGTAAGGGTATTACATCCTAAAATTTGCTACAATAATGTGATAATATTTTTCTCACATTTAGTTATAATCCTAAAAACCAAGGTAGCCCGATCCCCCCCCTTTTTTTCATTCACAACCAAATATTATTTGGTTTTCCTTTTCCTGCCGCCTGATGAATTCCTCTACCTTGGAAACCATCAGGCATAAAACCTTTATATTATGTCAAAAGGAAAAATAAAAGATATCTTTCCGCCAAACAATGACGGAAGTGGTCACGGAGCTGGTCAAATTGACAAAAAAGATGAATTCGGAAACGTAACAGGACCACCTTATTACATCTTTCATACTCCCGATGGGTGTACTCCTCCTTTATCCGGGATATGGATGTAAAATTTGAAGAAGGTCTTGGGCAGAAAGCCACCGGTGTTATTAAAGATGACAATCCCGGATTATAAATGACTTCAAAAGTTTGGTAATAAAAATCCCCGGAGATAACGGGGGTTATTATTTTCAAAAAAACAACCTTGTAAATTGACCTCATAGGATAAGCGTACCCGACATCTCACGGGATTGATTAAAATATCCAAAGCGACCCGATCCCCCCTCCTCTTAAGCGGTAACAGGATCGAATTGCTTTCTTACCCTGAGATACTTAATAGGTTCGCCTGTTGGTGTAGTTTTTCGTTTAGGCACTGGCTCGTGCTTGTCCAGAAAAACCACGGCTGCACAGTCAGGTATTTCGTCTGCCAGGGCAGGATTATCAATGATCTCCCTTAGATGATCAAATGTTAAAGCAATCTGTTTTTCTATTTTTTTCTTGTCTTCCATGACCTTAATGCTTTAGATCCTGGTTAATCATTTCTATTTCCTTTTGAGCAGCTATAATCTTTTCCCTAAGCTGTTCCTTTTGATATTTGCTAAGATACTTTTTCGTTGTTTCTAATACAAACTGGGCTTTATCAATAACACGGTTACAATAATCAATACGTATATCTTTAGTTGTTTTACTAACTATTTCCCGGTACAACTTATCTATCTCTGAAAGAAATATTGACATAACTTAAAGCGATATAAAAAACGTTCTCATTCCCTGCGAGAATCCGGAAATTGCCAAAAAACACTGTTTCCGGGCTTTTTAAGTGATTTCGCTCAAAAACAACCTTCACCCTTTGGAATTTACTTGTATTCTACAGGATGAACATTTTACCTGTACTGATAAATTATCACCTGGTTAATGGTATAATATCCCCAAAAATACCATTTTTTTTCCTTCCGCCTATTTTTCACATACCCCCCCCATTCTTAGTGAAAACACTAAAACAAATTCAAGTGTTTTCACTCTATTTTGTTTAAAATGCATACTTTAAATTTGTCCCGTAAAAAATACCATAAGTATATATATGACCAAACTAACAAAAATTTATCCCGTTTTAATCTTATTGATCTCCTTCACAAACTTCTCGTGTAATCAAGATCAGACAGACAATCAAATATTCCGAAACATCTCTATTGGGAAATATGGAACCCTGGAATTAGGCGAACAATTTAAAAGTAAAGACAAGCTGGCAATAAAAATTAATGGAAATATCTATCAGCTTCGCGATCATGTTTTTCAGGGAGCCACATCAATAATTTTTCACTTAAATGATAATGGCATGATCACCATGATGCGGTTTGAATATGATCCGGGTATAAACTATAACGACCAGGTAAAAATGTACACCAAAATTTTAGGCCCTTCATCTCAAACACACCAATCCGGCTCATTAAAAAAAGCTATCTGGGATGACAGCACCACACGCTTTGAATACATTAAAGAATCAGGAAAAAATAAGTCGCTGGTCTACTCTACCCTTTATGATAAAAAACTTTGGAAGAAATAACCTTGAATATTAATCTATTAGGTTTGTTTTTTCATATAATTTATTAATCCTTAAATTTTAGAACCATGAACAAATTACTGCAAATTACAGCAATCTTCGCACTGTTAGCGATAAGCAGCCCTGCACAAGTTCAGGAGGAATGGGTCTCGACTTTTAATGGTCCTGACTCCCTTGATGACGGTGGCTTTGCAATGGACGTTTCAGGTAATATCTATGTTACAGGTGCCAGCGAAATCAGTCCCGGAATTTATAAAATAACTACTCTTAAATATACCCCTGCCGGCACACTTAAATGGGCAGTACAGCACATCACACCCGGAGCATTCCCGGAAATGGATTTTGCCAACGACATTAAAGTTGATGCTGCAGGTAATGCATATATAGCAGGTTCGGTTGCCATAGGTCCTTCAGGTAGTGATAAAGAATTTACAACGTTAAAATATGATTCTTCAGGAGTTTTACAATGGGCAGCTATACATGCTGACACTGGTGAAGCGTATTCCTTGATTCTTGGACAATCCGGGAATATTTATGTAACAGGATGGACAAAGACAGGCAACCCGGACAAACACGATTATACTACGGTTAAATATGATCCCAGTGGTACACAGTTATGGTCTGTAAAATACAATGACGGTGATGATGATGTGGCAAAAGAGATAGTATGTGACAATGCAGACAATGTGTATGTTACAGGTATAAGCATTTCACCCGGAAACAATCAGGCAAATCATCATACTGTAAAATACAATTCATCCGGGGTTGAGCAATGGGTTGCCCAGTATAATTACGGCCCCATTCCGCAAACCAGTACAGATAGGCAAAGTTCAATGGATGCCTGTAATATTGCTTTGGATGCAGGAAATAATGTTTATGTCTCAGGGGTAAGGGATAATAGCAGCTTAGATTATGCAGTGATCAAATACGATAACAGCGGTACTGAATTATGGACGGTAAATTATAATGGCCCTGATCAACTCCGTGATATGGTAACCGACATGGCCGTAAATCCTGCCGGGGAAGTATATATAACAGGTGAAAGTAAAAGTTTAAGTTCCTTAAACGATTATGTTACTGTGAAGTTTTCAACTTCAGGTACTTTAGATTGGGTTCAACAGTATAATGGTAGTGCAGATAGTGAAGATAAAGCGAATGCCGTTGTACTTGATATTAACGGCTCTGTTTACGTTACGGGTGGTTCTCTTGAGACAGGCACGGTGCGGGATTTTACAACAATTAAATATACTTCGGATGGGATAATGGAATGGGCAATGAACTATGACGGCACCGGCAGTAATATTGATGTAGCGTATGATGTACATGTTGATAATGATCTCAATGTCTATGTTGCCGGACTTAGCTTTAATGGAAATGATTTTGATTTTGCTACAATTAAATATAGTCAGACAACACAGTCATTAAATGTTACTTCTAATGAAACAGATTTAACCTGTAATGGTACCGGTGACGGTTCAATTAATTTAACTGTAACCGGGGGAACGCCACCTTACACATTCCAATGGTCTAACGGTGCTATAACCGAAGATATAAATAGCTTAAATGCAGGGACTTACTCTGTTACTGTTACCGACAATAATGGTAACACAGTTATTTTTAGTGCTTTTGTAGATGAACCGGAGCCAGAAGATCCAACAGTACCATTTAGCCCCATTGCCTGTAACGACTGTTTTATTTCCGAGTATATTGAAGGTTCAGGGAAAAACCAGGCGCTTGAAATTTACAATGCCTCAGGTGGATGCAGGGATTTATCAAGGTACACAATTAAGATTTACAAGAATGCAAATCCAAACAACCCTGTTGAAATACCACTAAGCGGAAATTTGCAACCAAAAAAACTTTTTATTTGCGGAAATAACCAGGCAGACTCTCCTATTAAAGAAAAATGCGATTATCTTAGCAACGAAATAAGTTTTGATGGCAATGATGCTGTGGGACTATATAAAAATGACACGCTTATTGACATGATTGGAGAAATTGGCTCTAATCCGGGTGTAAATGGCTGGCAGGTAGGCGCTGGCTCTACAAAAGATAATACATTAGTAAGAAGATATGATGTAAGAGGTGGTAATACTTACTGGAGTATAGCACAGTTAGAATATATGGTTTATGCGATGGATGATTTTTCCCGTTTGGGTTCTCACTATGGAGTATGTTCAGTAGTTACTATTAAATTTAAAACATCAACAGCTTCAATAAATGAAGACGTTGGAACTACAAAAATCAAATTGGAAATTGTCAATAATGATACATTACCTCATTCTGTATGGGTACATATTTCACCTTTTGGTGATTGTGTAACTGTTCCTCCCGATCCGGATGATCCCGATGCAGATTGTGTAGAAGATTATTATTTTGTAAACAGCATTGGGTTAGCAAACTGTGATGAGCAAAAAGTATTTTTTGACAGTACTGACAAAGATACTGTTTTAGTAATGTACATTGAAGATGATATGGTTTCGGAAGGTGCTGAATCAATATGCATGACTCTACATAATAACGATTATAATTCTAGTATTGATGCTTTTAATAATTGGCATGTTCTATATATTAAGGCTAGTGATCAAACAGGAATAGAGAAAATTAAAAAGGATAATATCAGCATATATCCGTCAATTACATCTGATTTTATTCATATTACAGGTTTAGAAAATTTCCGCGATCCTATTCAATTGAAAATTCTAAATGGACTAGGACAACAGATATATGAAAGTTATCTAAATAGTAATGAATCGTTAGATGTTAATTCTTTTCCTTCTGGAATTTACTTATTACAATTATTTTCCAGCGAAATATCAATAACAAAGAAATTCATTAAAAGGTGAAAAGAAAATTTGTTCTTGGCTTTACAGGGATATTGCTTTTTATAAGCAACGTTATTTATTCCCAAAGCGATACATTAAAAGGAAAATTTACTTTACAGTTTCATATCAACTGGGTAGGTGATTTTTATCAAAATGTTTTTGTTCATAATTATGATAGAATTGATTCTGATGTAACTAAAAAGCATTTTTTCGTTTACAATGATAGTTATGACGGCCCTGGTTATCTCGGATCAGTTCAATTAGATAGTACAACACTATCTCAAAGGGAATGGTATCAGTTTTACTCCTTTGGCATTGCTTTAATAAAGGAAAAAAATTTAACTGAAAATTTCAACCTTTTTTACCGCCTTAAAATAAATAGAGGATATTATCAATATGTTTATAAACGTCAGGTAGAAACTATTACTTATGCCTTTAATGAAGTATTATCTGAATACAAAATATATACTCTTAAAAGTTTTCAAATTACACCTGCTGCAGGTATTACAGGAAATAAATGGTTTTTAAAATACTATCTGGGTATTGAAATACCCTTTTATCTTAGAGGAGATGGCAAAGAAATCCATGAGTGTTACACATACAGCAATGGCATACTTTCATCCTCTTTTTCCAACTTTGAGTATGAACCCGGCGGGTATTTTATAGGTCTGTCCCTTTTTGGTAATATATCCGCTGTTATGTTTAAAAAATTTTCAATTGGATTGGAAGGTGCAGCCGGTCCGGTTTATTACCACCCTTTTTACAGATCTTACAAGTTTACAGATGAAAAAGATATTCGATTTATTGTATTATACCCATCTTTAACTTTATCTTACAAATTTTAGATTGACACAAGAAACATCTGTAATTATTGCACAACTCAAAAAAGATGAATTTAACTAATCTAGTTAAGGGCAAAAGCCCAAATTAGCATTATTGATTATCATCCCTGACTTATCACCCTCACGGATGACCACCCGATAGGTGTGGAAAGTCGTGATTAGTCAAAAATTTCAAAATTTACTTTCCCCAGGTTGTGCAACAGCTACCCTTGTTGGCTGCTGTGCGAAAAATTCATTCTGCAATTAATTTCCCATGTCCAACTATTTCTGTGTCGTTATATAGTTGGAAAAAATATAGTCCACTTATTAAGTTATCTCTTGCTATTATTATCTTTCCCGTTACTATATTGTCAATTCGTTTGACTACCTGTCCTATGGATTTGTAAAGGATTAAAATGTATTTTTCCCCTTTTTTATTTTCAAATTCTATTATTGTTGAATTTATAAATGGATTAGGAGTAATTTTTATTCTTCTTTCTTCTTTGCTTTTTTTGTTAATACCCACGGGTATCACATAAACCTGAAAGATGTCTTGGTCTGATTCCTGACACCCTGCTGAATCTATAATAGTAACAATATAATAAGTTGTTGTGTCAGGACTTGTATAAGGATTAGAAACATTAGGGTCGGACAAATTGTAGTTTGGAGTCCATTGATAGGTTATAGGTGGGATACCGCAGCCGATTCCAGGATAAAGTTGAACGGTATCTCCTTGATTGATTGTTCTGCTTTTGTCTTCTGCAGTTTGGCAAAATTGGGAAACTTGAACGTTCACGCTATCTACGCATGTATTACCAATACTATCAAATATTGTTAAGTAAAAAGTTAATTTATCTGCATTATCAATTATTGCAGGATTAATTATTTTGGGATTAGCAGTTGTTGTATCATCCAAAAAGTCTGATGCTGTCAAAATATAGATTCCAATTGTATAAGTTGTTTCCCAAGTGTACGTATATGGTGGTATGCCACCCGTTGCTGTCGGGTTACTACCAATCTGGATAGTGTCCATTCCTGTAAAACTAATACAAACAACTTTGTCATTACCAGCATTTGCAATGCATTGAACTGCTTCTGAATATTTGTAAATTCCTTTGTTTGTAGCAAAAAATAATTCATCACTAGTTCCTGTTTTTTTAATTTCTATATCGTTAGTGAAATAATTACCAATGCTTCCTGGATAGTTTACAGTATCCCAAGAAATACCAAAATCGTATGATTCGTAAAAAAATAAATCTCCACCCATTCCTCCGTTTTTCCCACCAGAGGCATAAACTAAATCATCGTTATTAGGGCTAATATCCATATCTTTTATATAAGCATACGTTGGGGAGATAAATATGTCATTCCAATTATTGCCACCATCAATGCTGTTAATTATTCTCCCTTCCATTCCAACTAAAAGCTCATTGGAGTCATTTGGATTAATTACTAATGAATAACAAGCATTGTCTCCACCAACATTTATATTTATAAATTGCCAATTGCTACCGTAATCAACGGATTTTAATAAATAAGGTTGAAAAAATCCTGTTTCTCCCCCAGCCCAAATGGTACTTGGGTTGTCGGTGTTAATTTTAAATAAGAAGTCCTGATAACCACTCACCCCCCAATTTTGAAAAACCTGTTGCCAGCTATTTCCTTTATTTGATGATTTGGCAACACAAATACCAGCTCTCCCATATATAGTATCTGGAGTAGAAGGATTAATTTCTAACGCAGAGCATCCATAAAAACCTGAACTACCGCCAAAGCCATTTTGGAAATCGAGCCAATTTATACCTTCATCATAAGTAATAAATAAAGAAATTGTATCTGAACCTATGTTAGATGTATAAGTACTTACAAGAATTGTGTCAGGGCTATATATAATAAAGTCAGTAATAACTTTTCCTTGTAAACCCAGAGATGCCCAAATGGTGTCATTATTACTTAGATTTTTTTTATAAATTCCATCATCCGTTCCAACGTAGATATTATTGTTGAAAAGTTTAATTAGTGTTCCGATTTTATTTCCTAGTCCCAAATAAGTCCACTGTGCCTTTAGTGAGACATTAAGAAGAATAAAAACTGTTAAGAGAAGATAAAATTTTGACTTCATTAAATTGTTCTTTCTAATTTTTCTGCCAATTTTTCGCATTGCAGCTTGTTTATATAAACAACATTCACACCCGAAATATGTTTCTATACACATTAATTTGTAAAGATAGAAACACCTTTTTGATATTATAAGATATTTTTATCTAACAAAAATATAAAAACTTATGCAGATAATCATAAAGCATAAAATTCCCCTTGGGAAATATGGAACCCTGGTATTAGGAAAACAATTTACCAATAAAGACAAGATTGCAAAAAAATTAATGGCAATATTTATCAGTTTCGCGATACTGTCTTTGCAGGAGCAAGTTCAATAATTATTTACTTAAATAATAAAGACATGATCACCAAAATGAGCTTTGAATATGGATCATACGCAAACTATAAAGACCATATAAAAATCTACACTAACATTTTAGGTTCTCCATTTCAAACACCAGATTCCGGTTTATTAAAAAAATCTATTTGGGACGACAAATCTACACGCTTTGAATCCATTAAAGAATCAGGAAAAAATAAGTCGCTTTTCTACTCTGCCCTTCTGGACTATTACTCCTGCCAATTGCCAACTGCCTACTGTTTACCCCGTAGGGAGGAACGACCGTATTGGGGTCAACTGCCAACTTTTATTGCACCCCCCCCGAACCCCATTTACACCCCTTTGAACCATTGACATTGCTATATTTCTGAATTAGATTTGTGTTGGCAAATCCAAATTTGTCTTTAAAATCAATCTATAAATAATAAAATAATTTACGATATGATAAAAAACTAAAAAAAAACATATAAATAATTACATAATTAAATTCACTATCTTACTTATAACCGTGTTTCCGCCCTTTTTTTAGTGAAAACACTAAAACAAATTCAAGTGTTTTCACTCTATTTTATTAAAAATGCATACTTTAAATTTGTCCCGCGAAAAAATATTTCTTTAATAATTTTTTTTATTAACTTTTAAAAAATTTAAATCATGAAAACAAAAAAATTAAAGTACATAGTTGCTTCCTTGATGTTTTTTTTATTCTGTACCAACATTGTTGCACAAAATAATTATAGCGATGGAAATAATCAATATAGCAAAATAGGAGGAATATGGTACCTTATTGATTCGATTGGAAATCCTGTTTTTGAAGTAGAGTCCACAGTGATTACCGTTAAATTTATTAATGGAGTTACCACCCAACAAAAAAATAATATTTATTCAGCAACCAATGTTTATGTATTACGAGAAAATTCTCTTGGTTTTATTGACCTGGAAATTCAACCTACAGATGATGTAGTACAAGTTCTACAAGCATACATTAATAGTGGATTATGCCAAATAGCAGAACTAAATACTTTTGGACAGTGGCATGCAATTCCCAATGACCCGTTTTTTTCAAACCAATGGAACTTAAATCAAATATTAGCACCGGATGCCTGGGATATTGTTAAAGGTAATCCTTCAGTAGTAGTCGCAATAATTGATGCTGAAGTTCAATATCTCCATGAAGACATATACCAAAACATATGGACCAATACTGGTGAAACGCCCGGAAATGGAAATGATGACGATAATAATGGCTATACTGATGATATTGTAGGTTGGGATTGTTTTGATGATGATGCAATACCGTTACCACCTTCACAACCTTTGCCACCAAATTTTCCTCAAATGTTTACCACTCATGGTACGCGAGTAGCTGGAATAGTAGGCGCAAAATCTGATAACGGAATCGGAATTGCAGGTATTGCGGGGGGCTTCAATAATTCAGGGATAAAGTTGATGATCCTTAGGGTAGGTAGTTTTGGAGGCCCAACGACAAGCGCTGTCTGTGAAGCAATTGATTATGCCGTGAATAATGGTGCCGATATTATTCAAATGAGTTTAGGATTAGATCCACCTACCAGTTGTATTGATGCAGCCTTGATATCAGCTCATAATAGTAATGTTTTTGTTGTGTGTGCATCGGGTAATGATGGTGTTCCAACTGTTTCTTATCCTGCTTCTGATCAAAGTGTAATGGCAGTGGGCGGAACTGATATAAATGATGATCGGGCATCTTGTTCGAATCACGGACCGGATTTAGAAATTTCTGCCCCCTCTAATGATATTTGGAGCACTTCGGTTGATCTTGACGCTTCACATATTTACTTTGACACTTATGCTAATGCTTCTGGCTGCGGAACCTCCTTTGCCGCCCCACAGGTTTCAGCTTTAGCTGCCCTGATGTTATCGGTGAATTCATGTCTTTATAATGATGAAATAAGAACAATTATTCAAAATACTGCTGATAAGGTCGGACCCTATACTTATATAAACGGACGCTGTGATGAATTGGGATATGGAAGGATAAATGCCTATCAAGCGGTACTTGCTGCTCAAAATTTTGTATACCCTGCTCAAACTTGTACAACTAATTCCACCTGGTCAACACCTGTTAAAGCCGGTGATATTATTATTGAGCCTGGAGTAGAATTACAAATAACTTCTACGGTTAGTTTTTCAAAAAACAGTAAGATAATTGTTAAACCAAATGCAAAATTGATCATTGATGGAGGTACTTTAACTTCAAAATGTATGTGGGAGGGGATAGAGGTCTGGGGTGATGCTTCACAAAGCCAATTACCTTTGAGCAATAGTCCACAGGGATATGTAGAAATCAAAAACAAAGCAAATATAGAAAATGCTATTAACGCGATTAGCTTATGGGAACCAGGTAATTATAACTCAACCGGTGGCATTGTTCGTGCATACAAAGCCACATTCAAAAACAACAAAAGATGTGCTGAATTTAGGTCTTATCAAAACTATATACCAACCGGACCCTATGCTGGCACACCGGTAGGAAATGAAAGCATTTTCAAAAATTGCGATTTTATTACTAATAGGTTATTAAATGATCCTTCTTTAAAACCTGATGCTTTTGTTTATATGGCTCAAGTTGATGGTATTAAATTTAATGGCTGTAAGTTTGTTAATTCTACACAGGGTGTTTATTCCGCTAATGATAGAGGTATCGGAATTGAAAGTGTTAATGCAAAATACAAGGTGTCGTCATTCTGTACCGGTATTGTATTGCCATGCCCTTCAGGTAATTTAGTTAAAAGTGAATTTGAAGGACTTTATTACGGTATTTATGCACGCTCTTGGGACCCGTTTTATTCAGTGAATATAAGAGATAGCGAATTTAATAATAATTTACGCGGAATTTTTTTAAGAGGTGTTGATTTTGCCTATGTAAAAAATAATATTTTTGACGTTGGCGCTGTAGAGATGGGATGGACTCCTTATGGCTTATATTTATTTGATTGTACGGGATACAGCGTGGAAAATAATGACTTTGGCACTACTCATGGTGGTATGTTAGGTAGTACTGCTTGGAATTCAGGTACTGATGCAAACGAAATTTATGGCAATACTTATACTGATTTGATATATGGTGCAGTAGCAAGTCAGATTAACGATGGACCTACACAATTTGATGGTTTGCAAATAAGATGCAATACCTTTGAAAATATCATCCAAAGCAGCATTGCTATTTCTACGCATGCTATTGCTAATCCACAGGGCTTTTGTACTGATGAAACTACTACTGCAAATAACATGTTTTCAAATATCTGTACTGGTAATAGCCGTGATATTTGGGGAAATGCTGGAACAACTCCGTTTGTTTATAATTATCATGAAAGTACTTCTTATAACACAGAGCCATTATGTTATAATGCTGCTACTACTACACCCCACGATTGTCAATTTACATCTGTTTTTGATCCTGGAATTGCCTGTGCCGGTTTTGATCCGGATTGTGGATACTCTTGCCTTCAGGCAATGATCGATAATTATGGAGATCAGGCAGAAGAATTAGCAGCATTTATTGATGGAGGAAATGCTCAGTTTTTAATTGATATAATAAACCAGGGAAATCCAGGACAAACCAGAAAAGCAATCCTTAAGGCATCACCTTATGTGTCTGACTTGGTTCTGATAGCTGCTATTTACAGTAGTCTTCCCACAGGCATATTACTACAGCTCATTAATGCCAATTCACCTGTTTCTGATGATGTGATGGATGCTCTCAACAACATTTTTATTCCTAAAGGCGTTAGGAATCAAATTGATGCTAAACAAACGGGCACTTCTGCAAGAGAAGTATTAGAAATAGAGATCGCTTCAAATCTCAACCGGAAGGAACTAACAGCAAGTGAACTTATTCGAAGGTATATACACGACGATGTTATTCTAGATGGAATTGACCGTGTAATTGCTCTTTTAGATCAGGATGAGTGGCTAAATAAAAGTCGTAAGTTAACATCTGCCTATATCAATAAGAAGGACAATATCGAAGCAGCACAAATGGCAGATCACTTGGAAACTCTTCAGGATGTTGCATTGAATAATTTCAGCAAACTGCAGCGAGCTCTTATTGAGTTTGATCAGACAACCGAAGGTTGCTTTAAAATGCAAACAGATTCCGTGTTAAAACTAAAGGTTGAAGAAGTTGCATCAGCGCAAACAAAAACCCAGGAGGTAGTAAATGCACAGGTGCTTTTAGAATTTGTGTTTGAAAAAGAATACCCTGAAATATTTGAACCGATCATATTAAGTGGAAATGCAAAATGGTCACCGCCACCATCTGAAGAAGTTGAAATAGATGCAAATACTTTTGGGGAAGAAAATAAAGAGATTACTGATAATTCAGCAAAAGCATACATGTCAGATGCATACCCCAATCCGTTCAGTAACAGTACAGTAATAGAATACTACCTGCCTGAAGAATCACAAAATGCAGAGATTAATGTTTTTGATATTATTTCGGGAAGTAAATTAAAGTCTTACGAGCTTAATCAAAATGGTAACAGTAAGATAATAATAGAAACCTCTGATCTTAGCCCGGGTTTGTATATTTACGAACTATATGTGAACGGTAGTCCGGTTTCAATTAAGAATTTTATTATCATTAAATAGTTTCTAAAAAAGGTATCCCGATCTTGCTTGTTTAATTGCAGGCAGGAATCGGGATGCCTTTTTTTTATTATTTTTGCTTTATGAAAAGCATTTTGGTAATCATTTTATCTTTATTATTTCTATCCGGGCAAACTTCATTGAGCCAAAGTATCTTTTTTAATAATCGCTATGATTTTTATAATATTTCAGAAGCGGCATGGGATGTATTAGAAATAGAAAGTGATTATTTGGTGGTAGGAGGAGCAAGAGATAGTTTATTCGACCTACATATAGCTATTATGATATTAGATAGTGCTGGAAATGAAATATGGAAAAAATCTTATGGGCAAACCGGATTTGATTATTATCCGGGATATTCAGGCTCATTTATAAAAACTACTGATAATGGATATGCTTTAGGGGGGGCTATTGTAAATTCATTCGGCAATAATGATGTTTTGTTAGTAAGATTTAATTCTGAATTAGATACTCTATGGACAAAGACATTTGGGGATACTATGAATTTTGATGCCGGATATCAATGCAAGCAAACCCTTGATGATGGTTTTATAATAGTAGGTGTTACAGGTGATATAAAACTGGACATTTTGTTAATTAAAACAGATAGTTTAGGAAACGTTGAATGGGAACAGACCTACGGTGGAGCAAATACTGAATATAGTCGTACTATTGACGTAGCTTTTGATGGGGGCTTTATTATTGGCGGCAATACATGGAGCTACGGGGCAGGAAGTAAGGATACTTATGTGATAAAAACAGATAGCTTAGGTAACCTGCAGTGGCAAAGAACTTTCGGAAATGTTTATGAAGATTGCAGTGCAAGAGGTATCGCAACATCAGATAGCGGTTATATTTTTTGCGGTTGCAAAACCGAATATATGCAAACCGGTTATCCCGTATCACGGGCTTATATTGTAAAATTAGATAGTGCAGGCAATACCGAATGGGAAAAAACTTATGGTCCGTTAAAGATTGGTGCTGATTTTTGGATGATACGGGAACTGGATGACGGTGGTTTTATAACTGCAGGTGTCACAGGAGATTCATTGGACTGGTTTGAGGGTAGTTTATTGAAGATCAATTCACAGGGTGATAGTATTTGGTTCAGGACTTATGAGAAAGTTTACGGACCAACCAGCAATAATTATTTCAGGGATGTTCAGCCAACAAGCGATGGGGGGTATATTATGGCGGGCTTTATAACCCCGCAATCACCGGATACGGGCACACAGGATATGTGGGTGATAAAAGTTGATAGTTTGGGTAATAACTTATCTTTAATTATAACAACAAATAATGTTAGTTGTAATGGAGACAGTAATGGAACAGTAGATTTAAATGTATTAGGTGGCGTGCCTCCCTATACTTATTACTGGTCTAATGGAGATACAACAGAAGATATTTCAGAGCTTACTTCGGGTTTTTATACAGTAAATATTTTAGATAACAATGGATGTACAATAACCGATAGTATTGCCATTACAGAGCCCCTTGCTATAAATATTTCATTCATAGTAGATACAGCAACCCAAAGCAATAATGATGGAGCTATAGATATAACAGTATCTGGTGGCACATTGCCTTATTTTTATTCCTGGTCAAATGGTGATAGTACTGAAGATATTAGTAGCATACCTGCCGGATATTACACTGTTATAGTTACCGATTCTATGGAGTGTATTGATTCTTTAGCTGTTGAAGTGCCTGAATTTACTAGTATTAAAAAACATTCAATAACCAACGATCAATTAAAATTTTACCCCACTCCCTTCACAGATAAAATAACATTACAATTCAACCGGACCGGGAAAAAGGATATTAAGATCAGGATATACAATGTCCTGGGAGAGTTGGTTTACAAGGAAACTATCCCTGAAAGCCGGAACACAATAAACCTTTCAGATCTACCTGGTGGAATTTATTTATTGCAACTGCAGGGTGAACAAATAATTAGAAAGAAGATTATTAAACTTTAAACTGCACCAAAAAACACCTGTTTATTCCCCACCCGGATATTAAAATAACATTCCTTTATTTACAGGGGTTTCAGAAAGACAAATTTGGAAGGATGTTTTAACCATTAGACAGGATCGTGCTTTTTCTCCGTATTACATAATACTTTTAACCTGCTGGCAATCTTACGAAAAGACAATCCCCCAATCTTCAATCATAAATCATCATTTATCCCACGCCTGCACCCCCCTCTACCATTTAACCTGCCACGTTCCAGGCCAGCTTTCACCCTTTCCGATATCCTTATTTTTTCCTGCTTTGCCAAAGTGGCAAGCAATGCTATGATCACACCCTTAAAAATGCCTGAGGAATCAATCTCCGGCTCTGTAAGGAACTTTAATCTAATCCCGAGACATCGGTTTCCCTCCCGCCTAACTTTCACTTACCCCCTACCCTTCTGTGTTTTTATCATTAAATAAATTCCCGCACTAACCACCCTTAATGCCACCATTCATTTAATCATAAAAACACCCCGCCACCGGCAAGATTAGCTCATTCACTCATTCCATTCACCCTTTTACAAAGACCTCATTACATTCGTTCAGTCGCTAAACTTGCGACCACCACACCGCTCTATATTTTTTTTTCCTGCCGCCTTACAACCCTGTTCCTTGCAGTTTTTCCCCCGTTCTACTTCTTACAATCTCTCTCTTTACCTTAAACAGCCACCTATTAGGGTATCCATGCAGTACCACTACCGGGATATTGTAAATTCCGATTCATACTGCCCCCCAATCCCGGCGAAAATGACCCACCTTCCTACTAACAAAAGAAAATTACAGTTACTGTTTTCCCCAGGAAAAACTACATATTAATTGAAAATTTTCCAGTGGATGACCCGGATGATGTGTTGTGCGAAGGGTCTCCCTCTCCGCCAGCTGGCGGAAGGGCCGGTTTACCCTGTGGAATTCCGGTATCCCGGAATATTCATACAGGGGGAGAGGTCGCTGTACCGTATAAACACACTATTATAAAATCCTATTCTAATATCCTCGGAACTCCTTCACAGACACAGGATTCCAATTCATTAATAAAATCTATCTGGGATGACAGTACAACACGCTTTGAATACATCAAACAATCAGGAAAAGACAAGTCCCTGGTCTACTCTGCCCTTTATGATAAAAAACTTTGGGAGAAAATATATAAATAATTACACAATTAAATTCACTATCTTACTGATAACAATGTTTCCAGCCTATTTTTAGTGAAAACACTAAAATAAGTTTAAGGGTTTTCACTCTATTTTGTTTAAAATACATACTTTAAATTTGTCTCGCAATAAATAAATTAAGGAATTGATAAGCAGTGATGTGTTTTTTTGTTCCTTGTAATTGGCAGAATTTTTAAAATCATGAAATCAAAAAACTATTAATCTTTATGCTCGGTATTTCTGGCTATTTTACCACGAGGTGAACTTTCGTAAACTTGATTTGGTTTGACATATACAAATATTAATCTTAAAATACCATAAACTATGAAACCTACAAAAACAACAAACAATTGCAGTAATTTTAATCTTATTTCCGGATTAATTATATTAGGTGTATCAATTTTTATTTCCAGTAACACTTTTTCCCAGGGCGCTTATGTATCAAAACAATGGCATATTGAAAATACCGGGCAGGAAGCGGGCTATTTATCCGGTCATGATATTAATGTAGTACCTTGCTGGAATAACATAACCGAAGGTGACCCAAATGCAGTTGTAGTAGTTATTGACAGAGATTTGGATAGAACTTTCTTTGATGACCACCCTGATTTAGCTGGCAAATTAGTTAATACAGACGATTTTACATATTGTAATAATATCTTCCCATTCTCTCCTGGCGATCCAATACCGGTAAATAATCCTTGCTGGATTCCTGGTATGGGAATAGGAGACTGGGAAGAATACCTGGGGCCTTACGGTGGTCTTGCACATGCTATCAATATTGCAGGGATTATAGCAGCCAATGGAAATGTTAAAGGTGTTGCTCCAAATGTTAAAATTATGCATTTAAAAACATGTGGGAATGATCCAAAAGGCAGATTTGAGGCAATCAATTATGCACTTGACAGGCATAATGAATTTCCTTTAATGGTGATTACTTGTAGCTGGAGTTTAACCGAGGATATGATTAATTGCCCGATTTATAATAATGACCCTACCTATACTCCAAATTTCAGCCTTGCTGATTACGTAGAAACTACTTTACAAAGGACAGCAGATGAAAATGTACCAATCTTTTTTGCTGCGGGTAATAATGGTGATAATTTTGTTAAATTTTTGGCAAAAGATCCAAGAACCATAGCGGTTGGATCAATGCCTTATTGTGACTTAGTCAGAAAGGAAACGGGAGATTGTTCTACTAGCAATGATATTGATTATGGACTTGCTGATTATGGAAGTAATTATGGTAATGAGCTGGATATTTCAGCACCAGGACGAAATATCTTGACAACTGACGCAGTTGGAAATGATGGCAGAAATGATGTAGATGTAAATGGTCTAGAGACCCCACCATATAATAATCAAAATTTTCATGATGTTGATTATCATTTTTTTGGCGGTACTTCAAGCGCTACGCCACAGGTGGCAGCTGCTGCTGCATTAATGCTTTCAGTTAATCCATGTCTCACATCCGATGAAATAAGAACTATTCTTCAAAATACTGCTGATAAGGTTGGACCCTATACTTATATAGGCGGACGATGTGATGAACTGGGATACGGAAGGTTGAATGTATATGAAGCGGTGCTTGCTGTTCAAAATTCACAGCCAATTACAACTAATACAACCTGGAATTCTGTAAACTATACAATCAATGGGCCCTTAATAATTACAAATAATTCTTATTTAGCAATACAGTCTTCTTCAACAATTGAATTTGGACCAAATGGCAGCATAATAGTTGAACCGGGTTCATTCCTATTTATTAATAACTCAACGTTAACCAGTATCACAGGATGCGATATACTGTGGAAAGGAATTGAACTACAAACTGACGGGGATAATTATGCCCAAGGTTCTATAAATAATTCGGTATTGGAAAATGCAAAAAAGGGGCTTTTTTATTCTCCTGGGTCTAATCCCCCACCTACTTATTGTTCATCCTATGCTTCATTAACCGTGTATAATTGTACATTCAAAAACAACCAGGTAAGTATAAAAATTGAAAATTTACGACCGGGAAACCTTGACTGTAACCTTGGTGTAACTTTTTTTGATAATTGTACTTTTATTATTGATAATACAGCTCCAACCGGGATAAGCCATCCTGTAACCTTTATTGAAATTGACGGTGCCAATGATGTGCAGGTATTATCATCTACTTTTACTACCAGTTTAATTTCCTTGCCTGATAATCAGAAACCAATAGCTATCAATAGTAATAATACACCGGATTTATCTATTTACTTTAATTGTAATTTTTCTAATCTGTCAATTGCAATACAATCTGTTGATGACATTCTCAGGGTACATGACAACACCTTTCAAAATATTACTAAGGGGATACAAAGATTCAACCCGAATTCTGGCCCGGCATTTATTTTCCATAATGATTTTCATAATGTTAAGGAAGGTATTTTTATCCAAAGCGGATCTTATGATGAGATCAGCTACAATTACTTTGATATTCCGTCATCTTATGATGCTTATGGATTGTTCATGATAGGATGTGGCGGCTTTCATATAGAGGATAATACATTAGCAGGTGCGGGAGTACCCGGTGATTATTCGTATGGGATGGTCTTTGAAAACTCCGCAGCTCTTGGAGGTGTAGTATTTGACAATGAGTTTTTAAATACCGATTTTCACATTCAATCACAGGGCGTTAATGAATTGCTGAAAATACGCTGCAACGACTTCACCAATCCCGGCACAAAATCCTGGACCGTTGTGCTGGATGACGCGATGCATGGAGAATTAAAAAGCCAGGGAAATAGTGGTTGTGATGTTGATCCTGGGCAAGCTGCAGGTAATCATTGGCTAGATCTATGCTCGGGAAGCACTGTGGAAGATATTTTTGTAGCAAATATTCCCTATGAAGGACCTGTTAACTTTATGTATTTTGCGCATAATCAAGATCAACTTGGTGACGCAACGACCATACCCGAATGCAGTTCACCTGCATGGAAAAACACAAATCATTTACATATTTGTGCTACTTCGGAACAAGGTCTACCTAATTCTTCCTGCGATGATTTTATACAAGGAATTATTGGCGACCCTGATGATGACCTGGAGGGATACATTGGCGGATTAATAAATCTTAAAGAAGATTATTTAACAAAAGCGGAATCAGAGAAAGAAACACTCAAGAAACTGACTAACAGTGGAAACGCACAGGCGCTATTTGATATAATACTGCAAAACAAGCCACCGGGAAAGGTTAAGAACGCATTACTCGATGCCTCGCCTTTTTTATCGGACAATGTAATGATCACTGCCCTCAGCAAAAAGTCAACCCCTTTACCTGGCGGTGTTATAAAAGAGATATTGGTGGCAAATTCACAGCTTAGCAAGAAAGTAATGAAAGCGGTAGACAAAAGAATCCCTGCATTACCACCAGGTATTATAAAAGAGATAGATGATGCTCAAACCATTATTTCAGACAAGGAATTGCTGGAACACAGAATTGTATGGCTGCTCGGAGAGGTACAATTAATAGAAAATGAAATGAGCCGGCAACGATTGAAGTATAAGGAAAAAGTAAAAGCAAAGGAAGTGCTGGAAAAATCCAAAACAACCGAATCTAAAAAAGTTTTGGCTGAAGTATTGCTTGACGAGCAACAAATTGCTCAAAGCAGGGCTATGCTTGACACCGTTATTATTAAAGCACAAAGTGATACCCTGTTAAAAGACAGTGTTGCCTCTGCACGTATCGTTAAAGAGAGCCAGAATTTTTACAAGCTGATGAACACCCTGCTCGACATAGCCGATTCGGGTAAAACAATTATTGAAATAGATAGTATACAGGAGCAAACCATTCGTGAAGTGGTAAATTCCAAGGCAAAAGTTGCTGCTTACAAGGCACAGGTAATGCTTAAAAAAGCTAAGAAGGAAAATTTTGCGCATTCCATAATAAAGATACAGCAAAATATGAACAAAATGGCAGGTTCCGGTAATTCAAACGATGAAGAAGTTAAATATCCCGGTATTATCGGAGAAGAAATACCTGGAGAATTCTCCTTTGAAGGATATCATTTAAGCAATTATCCCAATCCTTTCAGGGATGGTACAATAATAGGCGCTAACATCCCGGGTCATTTTGATGAATGTGAGATAGTTATTACTGATATTGTGGGTGATGTGATTAAACAATTTACTTTAAAAAAAGGGCATAATTTTATTGAAATAACAACTGCAGATATAAAATATGGAATTTACTTCTATAGTTTGATATCAAAAGGACACAAAATAAAAACCAAAAAGATGGTACATATTAGATAATGGTTAAACAAAATTAAAATGAACCCCTTTTACATTCATAGTAAAAGGGGTTTGTTGCTTTTAACGGATTATAAGAAACTTTTTAATATAATCTTTCACAGTATTATGTATTTTTGTTGTAAATAACAGTGAAATATACGCCCAATGTATATTTTATAAATTATTTGATATCTATTATCAGAGAAGCTGATAATAATTGAATAAGCAATTTTTTTATACCCTTTTTGCATAAATTTTTAAAAAGGGATTTTATTTTGATTCATGAAAGAATCCTTAATATATACAATAATTTTTTTCTGTTTAAATTCATTTGCAATAAATGCACAGTGTATATTTCATAAATTGTATGATTATAATCAAAAGTATGATGCTGGATTTTCAGTAATACAGACGAAAAATAATGGATATATTGCTTGCGGCAGCACTTTTATCTCAGGATTTTTAGGATTATATATTTTAAAAACGGATATGTGTGGTGATACTTTATGGAAAAAAGAATATGACTTTAGTGCAAATGGAACAGATGATGGGTTTTCTGTTACCCAATTATATGATAGTACATATGTTATATGTGGTTGGGTGAGAGATAGCATAGAAAAGGCTAAAGATACTTATTTGTTAAAATTGGATAAGAATGGAAATATTATTTGGTACAAACCTATTGAAGGTGGTTTTAATGATGGTGGTATTATGCATAAATTAACATATGATAACAGTTTTATCATAGGCGGCTACAAATTTGATTCCGCAATGACCGCTTCTCAGATATTTTTAATCAAAACCGACAGTACAGGTAATATACAGTGGCAACAAGAGTATATAGACTCAGCTTATTTATATTCTATTGATAAAACCCGGGATGGAGGATACATACTTTCAGGAGAAATTTTAAACCCAGCTTCAAATAGCTGGGACTTATTTTTAATAAAAACCGATAGCATTGGCAATTTGAAGTGGGAAAAGTATTACGGAGACAATTACAGCCAGTTTCAGGGCTATGCTGTCACTACTATAGATGGTGGCTATGTTATGGCAGGAAGAACTTATGATGCGGGAGGGGATATGGACGGGTATATACTAAAAACTGACAGCTTAGGTAATGTAGAGTGGGAAAAGGTGTATGGTACAAACGATGAGTTTGAGCGGTTTAAGTTTGTGAGACAACTGCCTGAGGG
>JBDRNO010000174.1:0-5035 GCA_043811005.1 Bacteroidota bacterium
ATGTTTGCGATTATTATCGTATGAATTATTAATCTAAAATCACCATATACTATGAAATCTCCAAAAACAACAACCTATTGCAGTAATTTTAATCTTTTATATGGATTAATTATATTAGGTGTATCAATTTTTATTTCCAACAACACTTTTTCCCAAGGTGCTTATGTATCAAAACAATGGCACATTGAAAATACCGGGCAAGAAGTTGGCTATTTATCCGGACATGATATTAATGTAGTACCTTGCTGGAATAACATAACTGAAGGTGATCCAAATGTAGTTGTAGTAGTTATTGATAGAGAATTAGATAGATTTTTCTTTGATTCACACCCTGATTTAGCTGGGAAATTAGTTAATACAGACGATTTCACATATTGTGATCAAAGATTTCCATTCTCTCCTAGCGATCCATTGCCGGTAAATAATCCTTGCTGGATTCCTGGACTTCCAATAGAAGACTGGGGAGAAGAACTGGGTCTATATGGTAGTGTTGCACATGCCATCAATATTGCAGGGATTATAGCAGCCGATGGAAATGTTAAAGGGGTTGCACCTAATGTTAAAATTATGCATTTAAAAACATGACCGAAAGATCCAAAAGGCAGATTTGATGCAATCAATTATGCACTCGACAGGCATAATGAATTTCCTTTAATGGTGATTACTTGTAGCTGGAGTTTAACCGAGGAACAGATTAATTGCCCGATTTATAATAATGATCCAACCTATACTCCAAACTTCAGTCTTGCTGATTACGTTGAAACTACTTTACAAAGGATAGCAGATGAAAATGTACCAATCTTTTTTGCTACGGGTAATAATGGTAATAACGTTGTTTCATTCCTGGCAAAAGATCCAAGAACAATAGCAGTTGGATCAATGACTTATTGTGATGTAGTAAGAAAGGAAGTAGGAGATTGTTCTACTAACAATGATATAGATTATGGAGGAGATTATGGAAGTAATTATGGTAATGAATTAGATATTTCGGCACCAGGACGAAATATTTTGACAACAGACCTAGTTGGAGATGATGGCAGAAATGATTCTTCTTTCGCTGGACCATCGTCCCCACCATATAATAATCAAAATTTTCATGATGTTGATTATCATTTTTTTGGTGGGACTTCAAGCGCTGCACCACAGGTGGCAGCTGCTGCTGCATTAATGCTTTCGGTTAATCCGTATCTTAATTCCGATGAGATAAGAGCGATTCTTCAAAATACTGCTGATAAGGTTGGACCTTATACTTATGTATGTGGACGATGTGATGAATTAGGATATGGAAGGTTAAATGTATATCAAGCAGTACTTGCTGCTCAAAATTTTCAACCTATTACAACTAATACTACCTGGAATTCTGTAAATTATACCTTCTATTTGCCTATAGTAATTACAAATAATTCAACCTTAACAATAGAAAATTTATCAACAATTGAATTTGGCCCAAATGGCAGTATAGTAATAGAACCGGGTTCAATTTTAAATATTAATAACTCCACTTTAACCCATATTTCAGGATGCAATGACCTTTGGAAAGGTATTGAATTATTAATTTCAACTACAAGTCCAGAACATGGTACTTTAAATATAAGTAACAATTCAGTTATTGAAAATGCAGAAGTTGGAGTTACTTATACAACCCAAGGACCTTGTAAATCCATATATTGTCCTGAATGTCCAACATTACCTGTGGGTATATTTGCCAGTGGCAGCACATTCAGGAATAATCAAATTGCAATAAAAGTTTTAGCTCAACGTAATATATTTCAATCTTGTTTATACGGTAGCGTTGATATTAATGGTTGCACTTTTGATCTTACATCTACATTGCCTCCCAGTATAATTTTTCCTGTGACTTATATGGAAATGGATCTTGCGAACAGTGTTAATATCCAAAACACCACTTTCACACAATCTGTTGGACTGACGGGGGATCAGAGACCAATAGGTATCGTTAGTAATCAAAGTGCAGGATTACAAATAGTAAATAATTGTAATTTCGATGATTTATATATTGCTATTATATCGTTTCACGAATTTCTTCTTACTGAAAATATTACTATTCAAAATAGTGAAAAAGGAATTCAAAAGTTTGGTGGAAAATTTGGCTTAGCTTGGATTACAGGAAATACTTTTACTAATGTTAATGAAGGAATTTTTATCCAAAGCGGGTCTTATGATGAGATTAGCTATAATAACTTTAATATACCATCAACTTATGATGCTTATGGATTGTTTATGATCGGTTGTGGCGGCTTTCATATAGAAGGCAACACATTAACAGGAGCGGGAGTATTCGGTGATTTTTCGTATGGGATGGTCTTTGAAAACTCCGCAGCGCTTGGAGGTGTGGTTTTTAACAATGAGTTTTTAAATACCGATTTTCACATACAGTCACAGGGCGTTAATGAATTGCTGAAAATACGCTGCAATGATTTCACAAACCCCGGCACAAAATCCTGGACCGTTGTGCTGGATGATGCGATGAGAGGGAAATTAAAAGACCAGGGGAATAGTGGTTGTGATGTAGATCATCAGCAAGCAGCCGGTAATCATTGGTTCCCTGTGTGTACATTATCCACTGTGGAAGATATTTTTGTGGCAAATATTCCTTATGAAGGTCCAATTGACTTTATGTATTTTGCACATCAATTTGATAAAGATGGATTCACTACAACAATACCCGAATGCAGTTCACCAGCATGGAAAAATACAAATCATTTACATATTTGTGGTAGTTCTGAACTAGGTCCACCAAATCCATCCTGTGCTGATTTTATACAGGGGATAGTTGGCGACCCTGATGATGACCTGGAGGGATATATTGGTGGGTTAATAACTCTTAAGGAAGATTACAGAAATGAAGCGAAATCAGAGAAAGCCACGCTTAAAGCGCTGACTGACGGAGGAGATACACAGGCATTACTGGATATAATACTGCAAAACAAGTCACCAGGAAAGGTTAAGAACGCATTACTCGATGCCTCGCCTTTTTTATCGGACAAGGTAATGATAGCTGCCCTCAACGACAAGCCAACTCCGTTGCCTCCGGGAATTATAAAAGAGATATTGGTAGCTAATTCACGATTTAGTAAGGAAGTGATGAAAGCAGTTAGCAAAAGAATTCCCTTATTACCGCCAGGTATTATAAAAAATATAGATGCCGCACAAACAATTATTTCAGATAAGGAATTGCTGGAACGCAGGATAGTATGGCTGCTGGGAGAGGTACAGCTAATAGAGAATGAAATGAGAAGGCAGTTGTTAAAGCATAGAGAAGAAGTAAAGGCAAAGGAAGTGCTGGAAAAATCTGAAACAACAGAATCAAAAAAAGTTTTGGCTGAAGTATTGCTTGACGAGCAGCAAATTGCTCAAAGCAGGGCTATGCTTGATACCGTTATTATTAAAGCTCAAAGTGATACAATGTTCCGCGACAGTGCTGATTGTGCCCATATAGTTAAAGAAAATCAGCAGTTCTTAAAATTAATGAACACCTTGCTTGATATTGCCGATTCTGGAAAGACTGTTTTTGAAATGGATTCAGTTCAAGAACAGAAAATACGTGAAGTTGCCAGTAACAACCCGATAGTATCTGCATATAAAGCACAGGTAACACTAGAATTAACGAAAAAAGAACATTTTGTGCATTCTATAATGAAAATTCAGCAAAATATGAACAAAATGGCAGGTTCCGGTGATTCAAACGATGAAGAAGTTGAATATCCCGGTATTATTGGAGAAAAAATGCATGAGGAATTCTCCTTTGAAGCGTATCATTTAAGTAATTACCCTAATCCTTTCAGAGACGGTACTATTATTGGTGCATATATACCCCCTCATTTTGCCGACAACAAAATTATCATATATGATATAGTTGGGAATGAAATGGAGCAATATAACCTAAAAAAAGGGCATAATTTCATTGAGATAAGCTCAGCAGAGTTGCAGAATGGAATATATTTCTACAGCTTGATTTCCAGCGGATATAAAATAGATACCAAAAAAATGGTGCATATTAAATAGTAGTTCAGTATTATAAAACATAAAAACCCCTTTTGCGTAGATAGATTGTAAAAGGGGTTTATGGTATTATATGTATGAGAACTTTAGTATTATATATCTTTATAAAATTTATATTTGTCTTTTTAAATTTATTTGAAGTTAATGCTCAATGTACGTTTCATCGGTTATATACATATAATGATACTATTTATGATTTTGGCAACACAGTTATACAAACATTGGATGGAGGATTTATTTCTGTTGGTAATACCAACACTGTTTTTTCACCAATTTTTGAGGGGATTTTTATTGTTAAAACAGATAAATGTGGAGATACATTGTGGCAAAGAGCTTATGACTTTAGCCCGTTAGGAGGAGATCCTGGTAATTCTGTTATACAACTACAAGATAGTACTTATGTTATATGTGGTTGGAGGTTAGATAGTATAGAAGGAGCAAGAGACACATACCTGTTAAAACTGAATCAAGATGGAGATATAATTTGGTATAAACCAGTAGATGCAGGTTATAACGACTTTGGAATCATACACAAGCAAACTAAAGATGAAGGATTTATCATAGGCGGTTACAAATTTGATTCCGTAATGACCGCTTCACAGATATTTTTAATCAAAACCGACAGTACAGGTAATATTCAGTGGCAACAAGAGTATATAGACTCAGCTTATTTATATGCCATTGATAAATCCCAAGATGGAGGATACATACTTTCAGGAGAAATTTTAAACCCAGCTTCCAATAGCTGGGATTTATTCTTAATAAAAACCGATAGCATTGGCAATTTGGAGTGGGAAAAGTATTACGGAGACAATTACAGCCAGTTTCAGGGCTATGCTGTCACTACTATAGATGGTGGCTATGTTATGGTAGGAAGAACTTATGATGCGGGAGGGGATATGGACGGGTATATACTAAAAACTGACAGCTTAGGTAATGTAGAGTGGGAAAAGGTGTATGGTACAAACGATGAGTTTGAGCGGTTTAAGTTTGTGAGACAACTGCCTGAGGG
>JBDRNO010000175.1:0-35653 GCA_043811005.1 Bacteroidota bacterium
TTATTATTTATATAGATTCCTGTTGTCATACTACACTTTAACTTGACGCCAATGCCTTTGGGGAGGGCCGGGGAGGGGCTGTCTTAATCAAACGCCTGGTTCACCCTTGAGGATATTTCTATCATTTTATCATATTCTTCAGGCGTCAGGTCATTATAGTAGAAATTCACCGGGTTTATTTTTCTGCCGTTTTTTATTACTTCATAATGCAAGTGAGGGCCTACCGAAGTTCCTGTATTTCCAACGCTGCCGATCACTTCGCCTCTTTTTACTTTTTGCCCGGGGTTGACTTTAATTTTGTTCAAATGTGCATACAGGGTTTTATATCCGTAACCATGATCAATAATAATATGATTACCATATCCCCTCCTCGATATTTTAGTTTCTAGAACAGTGCCATTTCCCGTAACGTAGATATCAGTTCCCCTGGAAGCAGTGAAGTCCATGCCTGTATGTAACTTTTTCGTTTTATAAACAGGGTGAACCCTGATACCAAATCCGGATGCCACACGTGTGAGGTTTTTGTTTGATATGGGTTGTATAGCGGGAATAGATGCAAGCATCACTGTTTTGTTTTTAGCCAGTTCAAATACTTCGTCAAAAGATTTTGATTGGACATAAAGCTTCTTGGAGATTTTATCCACTTGTTTAGTGATATCAATGAGCAAGTTTGAATATTCAAAACTTTGCAGATCCTTGTACCGGTTAATACCGCCAAAACCGGCTTCACGTACTTCATTTGAGATGGGCTCGGTTTCAAAAATTACACGGTAGATATTGTCATCCCTTTCACTGAGATCATCTAATACAGCCGAAATTTGATTGAGACGGTTGCTAAGTATTTCGTATTGAAATACCAACTGGTCAATTTCTCTTTTCAACAGTTTCTCTTTGGGAGAGTCAATAAAAGTATATGCAAGGAAAATGATTATCACTGCGAAAACCAAACCGGTTGCAACAAAAGAGAGAAACCTTTTTAATCTATAATTGAAACGGTGCTCAATTCTTTCGTAGGAAACTGTTTTTTCGTTATATCTGAATTTTGCTTCCGGCATTTTATCGTATTATTTGGTTAATTTTGTCCAGCATATTAAGAACAGAACTTTGTGAACTGATTAATATAGCCACGAATTTCCACTAATTAACACTAAAATATATATAGAGAAAATGTGAATTTGGGCGCAAAATTAGTTAAAAAATAGTAAATTAGCAATATAAAAAAATGTTTATCCAGAGTAATTCAAGTAATATAAGAAAAAAGTTTTTGGAATATTTTGAGGAAAAAGGGCACCGGATCATTCCTTCCGCACCTATGGTGATAAAGGATGACCCTACACTGATGTTCACAAATGCCGGGATGAATCAGTTCAAGGATATTTTTTTGGGCAACGCACAGGTAAAGTATAAAAGGGTTGTCAACACCCAGAAATGCCTGCGGGTTTCGGGAAAACATAATGACCTGGAACAGGTAGGTGTTGATACTTACCATCACACAATGTTTGAGATGCTCGGCAACTGGTCGTTCGGTGACTATTTTAAAAAAGAAGCAATCGAATGGGCGTGGGAATTGTTGACAGATGTTTATGGAATTCCTGTAGACAGGTTATATGTTACTGTATTAGAGGAGGACAAGGAAAGCAAACTCAAATTTGATAAAGAATCCTTTGATATTTGGAAAAAGTTGATTGATGAAGACAGGATAATAATGGGATCTAAAAAGGACAATTTTTGGGAAATGGGGGAGGCAGGACCATGCGGCCCTTGCTCAGAAATTCATATTGACATGAGAGATGATAAAGAGAGGGAAAAAGCAGATGGTGGAGCATTGATCAACAAGGATCATCCTGAAGTTATTGAATTGTGGAACCTGGTTTTTATAGAGTTTAACCGTTTGGCAAACGGAGAATTGAAACCATTACCAAACAAACATGTTGATACGGGTTTGGGGTTTGAAAGATTATGCATGGTATTGCAGGGTAAAAAGTCAAATTATGATACGGATGTTTTTGAACCTTTGATCAAAGAAATTGAGAAAATTTCAAGTAAAAAACATGAAGAAAATGATAATAATATTGCGATCAGGGTTATTGCAGACCATACCAGGGCAGTGGCTTTTGCAATAGCTGATGGGCAATTACCATACAGGGATGGCGCTGGTTATGTGATCAGGAGAATATTGAGGAGGGCAATTCGCTATGGTTATAGTTTCCTTGGTTTGAAAGAACCTTTTATTTATCAATTGGTTTCCGTTTTGGTTAACCAAATTGGAGAACAATTCCCGGAAATCAAAGCTCAAAAGGAATTTATTCAAAAAGTGATCAGAGAGGAAGAAGAAGGTTTTTTAAGAACCCTTGAGAAAGGAATGCTTAGGTTTGAAAAGGAACTTGCCCGTCTGCAACCTTCAAAATTTGGAGCGGGAATGATTCCGTATTTTGAAGGATTAGCAGCTTTTGAACTCTATGATACTTATGGCTTCCCGGTGGACTTGACAAATTTGATAGCAAGAGAACACGGTTACAAAGGTGTTGATATGGATTATTACAACAGATGCCTTGCAGAACAAAAATCTCGTTCCCGCCATGCAGCAACAATTGATACAGAAGACTGGTTAGAGTTGCAAGAAATTAGCGAGCCTGAATTTATTGGCTATAACAGCTTAGAAACAGAAGTGGAAATAGTCAAATATCGAAAAATAAAAGCTAAGGGAAAAGAGCAATACCAACTCGTTTTTAATAAAACCCCGTTTTATTCAGAGAGTGGAGGACAAATTGGAGATACAGGATATATAGAAAGAGATGGAGAAAAAACCTATATAAAAGATACACAAAAAGAAAGCGGTCTTATCGTTCATATTACCGATAAATTACCTTCAAAAATAAAGGCCCCCTCTCCAGATGGAGAGGGGGATTTAGGGGGTGAGGTTTTCCATGCCGTTGTCAATAAAGAAAAACGAATTGCAACCGCCAATAACCATTCAGCTACTCACCTGATGCATGCTGCTCTAAAACAAGTGCTTGGAGATCATATTGAACAGAAGGGTTCTCTGGTTGACAGCCGGCACCTGCGCTTTGACTTTTCACATTTTTCGAAACTTACTGATGAGGAAATTGCAAAAATTGAAAAGATTGTGAACGAAAAGATCCGGGAGAACATTCCTTTGGATGTAAAGCATTTACCACTTGAACAAGCAAAGAAGATGGGTGCAACTGCCTTGTTTGGAGAGAAGTATGGTGATATTGTCAGGGTGGTGACATTTGATAAAACTCTTCCTGTTGAGAAGGGAGTTCCTGCGCGTAAGGACTCCCCATCCCCATCGGGGAGGGGGGCGGGGGGAGGGGTGGCTTTTTCAATTGAACTTTGCGGTGGAACGCATGTAGAAAAGACCGGTGAGATCGGCTTATTTAAAATAACCGGTGAAAGTGCAATAGCCGCTGGTATAAGAAGGATAGAAGCAATAACTTCAGAAGCCGCAAGGATTAAACATGAGGAGCAATTGGGAAAAGTGAGGAAATTGCATAATGCTCTCAACGAATTTAAAGAGCTTGTAAAACCAATTCAGGACCTGTTGGATAATGACGATGAATTGTCAGATGGATCTGTATTATCAGTTAGAATTGGAAAGATCGGGGAAGTAATTTCAAAGATTGCTGAACTAAAGATACAGGAACAGTTAAAAGGAAGTAAAGAATTGCCAAGCGTGCTGGATGATCCCCTGGATATAGCCAAACCAATTCAGGATTTTATAGAACAAAATAATAAATTAAACAAACGGTTGGAAAAGCTGAGAAAAGCAGGATCAAATATCATAAAAGGACAATTGCTGGATAAAATACAGGAAATTAACGGGATTAAGTGCATTATTGAGAAAGTTGATCTCGATATGGCTTCTGTAAAGGAGGTGGCATTTCAGCTAAAAAAACAAATTGATGACCTTTTTCTTGTTCTTGGAACTGCGACCGGGGAGAAAGCAAATTTAACAATACTCATTTCTGATAATCTTATCAATGAAAAAAAACTTAATGCCTCGGATATTATCCGCGAAATAGCTAAGGATATACAGGGTGGGGGAGGAGGACAGCCATTTTTCGCCACCGCAGGAGGTAAAGATGTAAGTGGGCTGGAAAAAGCATTGGAACGAGCGAAATTATTCGTCACTAGCAATTAATAATACAACATTCATTATTCATTATTTAATCTTGCAAACATTTGCAATTTATTGATTATAAATAAGTTAGGGGCTATTGTATTGATTCATAGTAATTTATAACTCATATTTATTCGCAAAATATCGAATAATGAACAATCGAATGATGAATATCGAATAAAATCATTCATCATTAGATATTCAACTGTTCAATATTCTATATTCAAATACATATTTATAACGTTGCATTATGCTGACAATCAACAGATTACCTCTTAACTTTATGACATTGTCTTATACCCTTTTCCCCCTACACCCTCTATTCCTTAAATCTTCACCTTTGCAAGCCCTTCATGAAAATCGTCAGCTTCAATAAATTGCAATGGTATCACCAGCTTGCCGGATTTATCAATATATCCATACTTTTTGTCTTTAAGAACCCATGCCAGTCCTTCATGGAAATCGCCTCCGTAATCAAAAAAGAAATCAAATAACGGAATCCCTTCATTATCAATATATTCTAATTTATTTTCCAATTTAACGCGAGCCACACCCTCGCTAAAGGATTCCGCATGTGAATATTTTATTGCTATTTCCACCTCTCCTGATTTGCCAATATAGCCATATTTATTACCTGATTTAACCATGGCTCGATCATCGCAGAAATCCCACGCTTCATCATATTGGGGTTCAATGATAAAATTACCCTCCCTGTCAATAAACCCGTATTTCCCTTCGTACTTAACAAAAACCATGCTGTCGAGAAAATTACCAACCTGTTCAAATTTTGGCTCAATTATGAAACTCCCTTTTCTGTCAATAAATCCATAGTGATCACCCTTTTTTGCCATAGACAGTCCGTTAAAAAAATCTCCGCAAACATCAAATATTGGTAAAACTTCAAAATTTCCTGTGTTATTAATATATCCCCATTTCTCACCACTTTTCAGCACTTTGGCTAATCCATCTTTGAATGACCCGGCATAAGCAAACTGCGGTTCTATTACAAATTTACCCTCCATATCTATATACCCTCTCTTTCCCAATTGAACAACCCATGCCAGCCCTCCATGAAAATAACCAACAATATCAAACTGCGGTTCGATAATGAATGTACCCGATTTATCAATGAATCCTCTTTTATCTGAAACGATAACCAATGCCATACCTTCATTGAAATTACCGCAAAAATCATGAAACGGTTTAATAACCATTTCTCCATTTGTGTTAATAAAACCAAATTTCGGTGTTGACTCCTGTTCAGGATTACATCCTAAAAAGAAAACAATCAGTGCAATTGAAATAAATATTTCTCTGTTAAAATAGCTCATAGGTTATTGGTTTTTAGTAAATTATATGTATTGTATTAATTACACGAATCGCGAATCAGACGCGAATGAAGCGAATAGTATTCGCATAATGATAGTCATTAAACCTCTATTGTGCTTCAAAATTAGCACCTAACATTTTCTTCTGCAAACAATGAAGTAAATTGAAATTTATCCCCGTCAAACAACCCTTTATCGCTGAGCTTGAGCTGGGGAATAACCAATAGAGCCAAAAATGATAATGTCATGTATGGTGACGATAATGTTGAGCCAAGTTTTTTCGCCTTTTTATCTAACAATTCGTATTTCTCAGCTATTTGATACCCGTCACCGGCAGACATTAACCCCGCTACGGGCAGGGGTAATATCAGCTCTTCTTTTTCGTCTGTTAAAGAGATACCACCTCTATTCTCTATCAATAAATTGACCGCATTAACGATATCTTCATCATCAACCCCAACGGCAATAATATTATGGCTGTCATGGGCTACGCTGGATGCAATAGCGCCTTTTTTCAACCCGAAGTTTTTTACGAAAGCTATTGACGGAGGTGAAGGATGATAGCGGTTGATAACTGCCATTTTCAGAATATCATTTTCTTTATCGCTAACCACAGTATTTTCAATAATATTTGCCGGAGCCAATATCTCATTTGTTATTAATTGACCGTCTAATGCTTCGATCACCCGTATAGTTGCTCCCTGTATAGCCGGTTTAATATCGGATTTGCTTATTTTGCTGCAATTGAAATTATTGATCTCATCCCCCTGAACAGGTTTGATATGGCTGACTCCTTCATCTGCAACTTTTTTGCCATTAATGTATGTGCTTATCACCCTGAATTCTTCCAGGTTATTTACAACGATAAGGTCGGCAGGATCACCTGCCTGTAATAGTCCCGCATCCAAACCATAATGTTTTACGGGATTGTATGTTAAGGCACGGATTACTTTCATCGGCTTTATTCCAAGCTCAACCGCCCGCCTTGCCAGTAAATTAACATGCCCTGAAACCAGATCGTTGGGATGCTTGTCATCTGAACAGAGCATAATATGGTCGGGAAATTGGTCGAGGAGTTCTATCAACACGTCAAAGTTCTTAGCCGCACTGCCCTCCCGAATAATAATTTTCATCCCCATTTTTATTTTTTCAAGCGCTTCTTCTTTTGAATAGCATTCATGGTCGGTACTGATGCCCGCTTCTATATATTTCCTCGCATCTTCGCCTCTTAAGCCGGGGGCATGCCCATCCACAACCTTTCCGTACTTTTGTGCTGCCCGGAGTTTACGCATTATCATTTCATCTCCCGCCAATACCCCTGGAAAGTTCATCATCTCAGCAAGGTATTTTATCTCTTCCATCTTCATCAGTTCTTCCACTCCTCTCGCATCAATCTCTGCTCCCGCTGTTTCAAAATCTGTAGCAGGAACGCATGACGGAGCGCCAAAACAAAACTTAAAGGGCACTTTTTTACCATTCTCAATCATATATTTAACACCTTCAACGCCAAGTACATTAGCAATTTCATGAGGATCTGATACTGTTCCGACTGTTCCATGCACCACTGCAAGTCGTGCAAACCCCGAGGGGATGAGCATAGAGCTTTCTATGTGAATATGGGCATCAGTAAAGCCAGGCATGATGAAAGCACTGTTTTTTACCTTACACTCACTTATTGCCTTTATCCTGCCATGCTCAACAAGCACTTCACCTGGGAAAATACGATGGTTTACAACATCAACTATGTTTCCCGAGATGGGAAAAGGGTCAGGTATATTCATTTTCATTGGATTAGATTTACTAAATCCTGGAGATTTAGTAAATCTGGGAATTCATTAATAAAAAATTTCAACTTTATTCAACCAAAGAATCGCTGCTTTTTTCCTCTTGTTCTTTCCATGCAAACCTGATCCCGAGCATTATCTCATGTGTTCCCGCGCTGTAGTTTTTAATATCAGAAGTAGAAAAATCAAATGAATATCCAAAGAATATCTGGTCTTTGAAAGAATATCCCACCAAAACAGACATAGCGTCATAAGTTCTGAATGATCCCCCAAGCCAGACCGTATTCCGGTAAATGATCTTTGCGCTAAGATCGAGCTGAACAGGCACAGGTCTCACTGCTTTAAGCAAAAAGGAAGGTTCCAGCACAAAATCATTGCTGAATAAAATTTTATACCCTCCTGTCATAAAGAGATGGCTTTTTAAACTGCTCAGTATCGCATCCTGATCTTCAAACAGCTTTAATTTGTTATTAAGCAGTTGAGGTATGGAAACACCGAAATAGTACTTCTTCGAATACAGATACAAACCGAAACCTGCATCGGGGATCAGAACTGATTTAACCTCATTACCTATTACGGGATCGGCAATATCCTTAAGCGTGATTTTTGTTCCATCAACATTATACTGCAAGATGCCTCCGAACAAACCTAAAGATAACTTCACGCTTTCATTCAAATTGATGTGATAGGCATAAGACAAATATATGCCGACCCTGCTTGTTGGTCCGGTTATGTCAGTGAACAAATATCCTCCAACTCCAACTTTTTTAGCCCTCAACGGACCATTTACGCTTAAGATATATGTCCTTGGAGCATCAACTATACCCATCCATTGATAGCGATGGTTGGATTTAGCTTCAAAATGATCCTTGCTTCCCCCAATAGCCGGGTTCATAATATAATCATTGATCAGATATTGGCTGTATTGAGGCAATTGCTGGGCGTGAGACAAGTAAAAAGTTGAGCATAGCGAAATACCTGTAATTATCGGTATAAAAATTAAAAAGCGAAAAGTGATACTATAAATTACGAATCGTTTCATTATTCAATTTTACAAGTCCTTGTAATATGTTGATTATATTTAACTTACTTCTTAACTTAATGATATTTCCCTATTATCCCTTATACCTCTATATCCTTATATCCTTATATCCTTATACCCTTATATCCAAATATCCTTATACCCTTCATACCCTTATACCCTTCATACCCTTATACCCTTATCCCTCTATACCCTTATACCCATCCTCACCTACCGCATTATCGTTATTGGTCCGGTAATCGGTTCGCTGACAGCATCCAATACAATAATAAAATAATATGTTCCAACAGGTAGTTTCTTGCCATTGTATGTGCCGTCAAACTTATTTGCATATTTCTCACCTTTAGGACTATTAAATACTTTCTCTCCCCAACGGTTATACACTTCTACTGAAGCATCCGGATAAAGATCGAGGAGCTTGATCTCCCAAACATCATTAAATCCATCCCCGTTTGGTGTAATGCCATCGGGAATTGTTTCTATTACAATTAATGTAATAGTATCAATTGCTGAGCAACCATTAATATCAGTAACAGTTACATAATAAGTTACAGTTTCAAGCGGTGTGGCAACAGGGTTTGAGATGGTTGTATCACTCAGACCATCTGAAGTGGTCCATAAATAAATAAAACCTCCGCTTGCCTGTAATTCTATACTTGATCCTAAGTCAATTATCACATCTTCTCCCGCGTTAGCAGGAACAATGTCTACAAACACCACTACGATATCAGTGTCGGCACAAATACCATCGTAAGCTATTAATATATATTCATGTGAACCTCCTTCTGTAGGGGAAACATCAACTGAATCTGAAGTAGAGAATGACGAAGGATTTCCTGCTTCAAACCATTCGTATGTAACACCTCCGTTTGCAATAAGTGTTGCAGAAGTCCCTATACAAATTAACGTATCAAAACCTGCGTCAGAGATCACGATCGTTATTGGTGTGATCGTTATACTATCGGTTGCCTGGCATTCGTTACTGTCGGTTACGGATACTAAATAATCGCCTGTACATAATGCAGTAGCTGTGGAATCGGTCTGGGACACAGGGTCATTCCATAAATAAGTGTATGGAAGAGTGCCTCCGGATGGTGTTGCAACAGCGCTTCCGTCACAAGTATAAACACAAGCTGAATTTGTTGTATCTGTGATTGTAACAGTTAATATAGGTGGTTCAGTAATAGTAACACTATCTGTTACAATACAACCATTGGTATCTGTTACAGTCACATAATAATATCCTGCAAATAAACTGTCGGCTGTTGAATCTGTTTGAAGAACCGGTGACCATAAATAGGTATATGGAGGTGTCCCTCCGGAAGGAGTTACGGTTGCAGTTCCATTACTATCACTATTACACAAAACGTTTATACTATCAGTAATAATAGCTATTAATGGTGAGGGTGGTTCGGAGATTGTTACAAAAACAATCCTTGTACAGTTTTCAGCAGATGTTATTATTACAGAATAGTTCCCTGTACATAAGCTGTCTGCTAATGAACCTGTTTCTCCGGGAATTGGCACCCCGAGAGAATCCTCCCATTGGTATGTATATGGAGTTGTGCTGCCTGTTACTGTTACGGTTGCTTCTCCATCACAGTCACCATAACATGGAACATGTTCTAAATCAGTAATATTTGCATCCATATTGGACGTATCCCTGATACTTACGCTATCATTTGCGGAGCAACCATTGAGATCAGTTATTGTTATAGAATAGTCACCAGCCCATAAACTGTCTGCAATTGAATCTGTCTGAGACGGGGTGGTATTCCATAAGTATGTATAAGGAGTAGTGCCTCCTACCGGTGTGGCTGTTGCGGTTCCGGTAGGTAATCCATTACAGGAAACATGAGTTGTATCTGTTATGCTGACAGTTAATTCTATTGGTTCACTAATTGTCATGGAGCATGCTGTGAAACAGCCATTGGCATCGGTTATTGCTACATTATAGGTAGTATTGGCGCATAATTCTATTGCTGTTGAATCTGTCTGTGCAAGAGAGTTATCCCATAAGTATGAATAAGGTGGTGTACCTCCCGAAGGAGTTACAGTAGCTGTTCCATCACATATACCATAGCAGGTTGCGTCTGTACTGTTAGTAATACTACAGGTAAATATAGACGGCTGGGTAATTGTAACAGGTGTTGTTGTTATACATCCATTATTATCAGTAATTACAGCAGTATAATTTCCTGCACATACGCTGTCTATAATTGTACCTGTTTCTCCGGGAATTGGCACCCCGAATGAATCCTCCCATGAATATGTATAAGGAGGGGAACCACCCGACACTGTTACTGTAGCTTCCCCATCGCAAACCCCGGCACAGCTTGTGTTTGTGATGTTGCTTATAGTGGATGTTAAGCTGTCAGGGCCGATAATTATTACACTTAATGAGGTATCACAACCATTTGCATCAGCTACTGTTACGATATAAGTTCCTGCACATAAGCTGCCGAGTGATGGATCGGTTTGAACAGGGATTGTGTTCCATGAATAAGTATACGGGGGAGTTCCCCCTATTCCCATTACTGTTGCTCCTCCATCACATGTATCACTGCAGCTTGCCGGTGTTGTGCTTATAAGATTTATCGTTAATACAGTGGGTTCAGTGATTGTTACACAGGAAGTATCAGTACATCCATTAGCATCAGATATTACTATACAATATGTTCCGGCACATAAACCGGTGGCTGTTGAATCTGTTTGAACAGGCGTTGTATTCCATGAGTAAGTATATGGAGGTATACCCCCTGCAGGAGTCGCGATTGCATCGCCAGTACATATACTGCCACAAACAATATGAGTAGTATCAGTGATGCTTGTGCTAAATACTGTAGGTTCAGTGATCGTTACACAGGAAGTATCCGCACAACCATTAGCATCGGTTATCACTACACAATATGATCCTGCACACAAGCTGTTGGCTGTTGAATCTGTTTGAGCCCCAGGGTCATCCCATAAATAAGTATATGGAAGGGTACCTCCGGTTGGTGTAACTATTGCTATTCCCTCACATGACCCATTACAATTTATATGAGTAATGTAGGTAATTGTTGATGTTAATGAGTCAGGTTCAGTGATTGTCACACAGGAAGTATCTGAACATCCATTAGTATCTGCTGTCACTACACAATATGTACCTGCCCATAAGCTGTCGGCTGTTGAACTGGTCTGTGACTGTGGGTCATCCCATAAATAAGTGTATGGAAGTGTTCCTCCAACTGGTGTTACCGTTGCCTCTCCGTCATAAATTCCAAAACAACTCATATTGGCAAAATTCGTAATACTTGTTGTTAAGATATTTGGTTCAGTAATGTTAACAGAGTCTATTGTAATGCATCCAATACTATCAGTTACCGTTATAGTAATCATTCCGGGACATAATCCGGTAGCAGTTGAATTGCTTTGTGAAGAGGGGTCATCCCATAAATAAGTAAAGGGAGTGAAACCACCTGTTGTTACAACGGTTGCAGTTCCATCACACAAGCCATTACAGGTTACATTGGTTTGGGAAGCTACGCTTGAGGGGGCGATAATTATTGCAGTATCGGAAATTTCACAGCCATTGACATCAGTTACCAATACGATATAAGTCCCTTCACATAATCCGGTTGCTGTTGAACCAGTTTGTGCTAATGAGTCATCCCATAAATAAGTATAAGGAGGTGTGCCTCCTTGCGGTGTGACTGTTGCAACACCATCACATATTCCAAAGCAGGTAGCATCAATTTGTGTCATTAATGTGGTTGGTTCAGTAATGGTAACGGTTGATGTATCAACACAGCCATTGGCATCGGTAATAATTACATTATAAGTTCCTACACACAATCCGGTAGCTGAAGAATCAGTTTGTGCTAAAGTGTCATCCCACAGGTATGTGTATGGGGTTGTTCCTCCTGATGGTGTTACTATGGCGCTTCCATCACAAGTATCAGTACAACTGGCATTTACGATATCAGTAGTACTGGATGTCAATACTAAAGGTTCTGTGATCACAACACAGGATGTATCCACACATCCGTTTGAATCAGTTATTTCAACACAATATGATCCTGCACATAAGCTGTCGGCTGTTGAGCCGGTTTGTCCGCCAGTTGCCGGATCCCATAAATAAGTATAAGGTGGTATGCCTCCTGCCGGTGTTACAGTAGCTTCACCATCGCACACTCCGTTACAACTTGCCATTACCGAATCTGTAATGCTTGATATTAATGCAGCAGGTTCAGTGATGGTTACACAGGATGTATCTGTACATCCATTGGCATCGGTTACTGTTGCACAATAATTTCCGGCACATAATCCGGTGGCTGATGAATCGGTCTGAACAGGGATTGTGTTCCACGAATAAGCATAGGCAGGAGTACCTCCAACAGGTGTAACGGTGGCATAACCATCACAAAGCCCATTACAAATAATGTTTATACTGTCGGTAATGCCGGAACTTAGTGCAACAGGTTCAGAAAGTGTAACATAGGAAGTATCCAAACATCCGTTGGCATCAGTTACAATTACCGAATACAAAGAATCAGCACAAAGCCCGGTTACGGTTGAATCTGTTTGGACAGGTGTTGTATTCCATAAATAAGTATAAGGTGAAGTGCCTCCAACAGGAGTAACAATAGCGGAACCGTCACAAAGCCCGTTGCAATTGATATTTGTACTATCGGTAATGCCGGAGGTCAATATATCAGGTTCAGAGAGTGTGACATAGGAAGTATCCGTACATCCATTGGCATCAGTTATAGCAACTGAATATAACACTCCTGCGCATAAACTGTCAGACATTGCAGTACTATCTCCATTAGACCATGAATAAGTGTAAGGTAAAGTCCCTCCTGATAGTGAAACTGTAGCATCCCCATCACAGAGCCCGTTGCAACTGATATTCGCACTATCGGTAATACCGGAGGTCAACACCTGTGGTTCAGTTATAATAGCAGTATCTATAAGGGTACAACTGTTGGAATCGGTTATTGTTACAATAAATGTATCCGGGCATAATCCGGCAATAGTGTCAGTGGTTTGAGAACCTGGATCATCCCATTGATAAGTATAAAGCGGAGTGCCTCCTGTTGGCGCTATCCATGTCATACCGTCACAAAGCCCGTTGCAGCTAATGTTTACACTTGAAATATTTGAGACCAATGGCATTGGTTCATTCACAGTAACGGAAGAAATTGTAATACAAGATAATGCATCAGTTACCTGTCCGAGATAAGTCCCTGCGCATAAGCTGTCGGCAGTTGAATCAGTTTGTGCATAAGTATCATTCCACAGGTAAGTGTATGGAGGAGTACCACCGGATGGTGTGATCGTTGCCGTACCGTCACATGTCCCATTGCATGTTACATCTGTGCTGTCGGTAGTGAGAATTGGTCCTCCTATATTACTAACACCAACACAGGATGTGTCAATACATCCATTAGCATCTGATAATTCAAGGCAATAAATTCCTGCACATAGATTAAAAATCGAATCACTGGCTGGCTGTGGGGGATCATACCAGTTAAATGTATAGGGTGGTGTTCCTCCGGATGGTGCTGCCCACGCTATTCCGTCACACACACTGCAGGCAGCATCAATAGATCCCAAAGTGGGTAACATGATAGCAGGTTCATTAATAATAACACAAGCAGAATCCATACAGCCATTTACATCTGTAAGAATTACACAATAAGTACCCGCACATAAACCGGTTGCAACAGAATCGGTTTGTGAAGGAACCGAATTCCATGAATAAGTATAAGGTGCAGTGCCTCCTAAGGGAGTCACTGTTGCATTCCCATCACATGAACCATTACATGATGCATCTGTACTATCGGTGATACTGGCTGAAAATATATTGGGTTCAGAAAGCGTAACAGCAGAAGTATCTTTGCATCCGTTGGCATCTGTAACTATTACCGTGTATAGTACCCAGGCACATAAACCGGTATTATTTGGATTAGCAGGAGTAGCGCCTCCACTCCAGGCAAAGGTATAAGGAAGAGTGCCCCCAACAGTAGTAACAGTTGCGGAGCCATCACAAAGTCCGTTGCAAGTGATATTAGTGCTGTTTGTTATGCTTGATGATAATACCGGTGGTTCTGAAAGGGTAACATAAGAGGAATCCTCACATCCGTTGGAATCAGTTACTATTGCCGTATATAACACTCCGGCACAAAGCCCTGTTGCTGTTGAGCCGGTTTGAAAGGGTAATGTATTCCACGAATATGTATAAGGCGGTGTTCCTCCACCAGGTGTTACAGTAGCGCTTCCATCGCATATTCCGTTACAGACAAGATTAGTGCTATCAGTGATGCCGGAAGTCAGTACAAGCGGTTCAGAAAGTATAACACTGGAACTGTCCTGGCATCCGTTGGTATCTGTTACGACTACTGTATAAAGCACACCGGCACACAAACTGCTATTAATTGAATCGGCAAGGGTGTCACCGCCAATCCATAAATAAGTATAAGGTTGTGTGCCTCCTACAGGGGTAACGGTAGCTGAGCCATCACAAAGTCCATTGCAACTGATATTTGTACTATCGGTGATATTTAAAGTCAATACTATTGGTTCGGAAGGTGTAATCTCAGTAGTGTCCATGCACCCATTCGCATCTGTTATAATAACCATATATAAAATCCCTGCACATAAGCTATCGGCAACAGAATCGGTTTGAAGCAACGGATCATCCCAGGAATATGTGTAAGGAGGGATACCTCCTGCTGGAGTAACAGTTGCCGTGCCATCACAGATCCCGTTGCAACTGATATTAGTGCTGTCAGTGATGCTTGAAATTAGGGATTGGGGTTCAGAAAGAGTCCCGCTTAAGCTGTCTTTGCATCCATTGGCATCAGTTACGACTACAGTATATAACGTGTCTGCGCAAAGCCCGGTTGCTGTTGAGTTAGTTTGAGATGAGGGGTCATCCCACAAATATGTATAAAGAGGAATGCCTCCCGAAGGAGTAACCGTTGCAGTGCCATCACAGAGTCCATTACAACTGATATTGGTAATGCCGGCAAATAATGTCAATAATGATGGTTCATCAATATTCACACATGCAGAATCCTGGCAACCATTAGCATCTGTAACAATCACACAGTATGTTCCTGCACATAATCCAGTGGCTGTAGAATCTGTTTGAGTTCCCGTATCATCCCATAAATAGGTATAAGGTGTTGTGCCTCCTGAAGGGATTACCGTTGCCTCCCCTTCACATATACCATTACAATTAACATCCAAACTGTCAGTTGTTAAAGTCAATAGTGGGGGTTCATTAACAGTAACACCTGGAGGAACAATTGTACAACCCATGGTATCCGTGATAGTTACAGTATATATACCGGCACATAAGCTGTCTGCTGTTGAATTAGTCTGTGAACCGGGATCATTCCATAAATAAGTATAGGGTGGAGTGCCCCCAGAAGGTGTTGCAGTTGTTGTACCATCACATATACCGTTACAATTCATATTCGTACCACTTGTAACTGCAGTTAATACAAGTGGTTGATTCACCGTATCACTTGCAGTTGTATCGCAGCCGTTATTATCGGTAACAGTTACAGTATATATACCTGCACATAAACTGCCTGCTGTTGAACTAGTCTGTGTACCCGGATCATCCCATAAATAAGTGTATGGAGGAGTACCTCCTGATGGTGTAACAATTATCTCACCATTACAATCCCCGGCACATAAAACATCAGTAACTGTTGTAACAAGTATCAATGGTGGAGGTTCATTAACGCTTACCGGGTCAATATTAACACATCCTATACTATCGGTTACCTGGACAAAAACGACACCTGCACACAAACTATCTGCCATTGAATCTGTTTGTGCAGGAACTGTGTTCCATAAGTAAGTGTAAGGTGGAGTTCCTCCTGAAGGTGCCACTGTTGCAGTACCATCACATAATCCGTTACAGGTAACATCAGTACTGTCAAAGATTAAGGTTGCACCCCCAAAGTCAATTACAATAACTGTAAATGTATCTATACAGCCAATTGAGTCAGTTATTTCTACAGGGTAAAAACCTGCACATAAATTGTAAATAGAATCATTTGCTGATGGAGGGATTTCATTATACCAATTAAAAGTATATGGTGGAATGCCTCCACTTGGAGCTACTCCTGCTTCGCCATCACAAAAACCGCAAGTAGCTGGATTACTTCCGCTGTTAGGAGATATTGCCAGGGGTTGAAAAATATTCACACATGCAGAATCCTGACAGTCATTTGCATCTGTCACTATTACACAATAGTTACCTCCGCATAAACCGGTGGCAACAGAGCCCGTTTGTGGCGGAACCGTATTCCACGTATATGTATAGGGAGGTGTCCCTCCCGAAGGAGACGCAGTGGCATCCCCATCACACACTCCGCTGCATGAAGCATCGGTGCTATCGGGGATACTGACTGTCAAAATACTGGGTTCGGAAAGTGTAACATCAGTAGTATCAGAACAACCGATGGTATCAGTTACTATTACGGTATATAACGTGCCGGCACAAAGCCCGGTTGCCATGGAGTTAGTTTGGGTTGCCGGGTCATCCCATAAATATGTAAAAGGAGGCGTGCCTCCAACAGGTGTGACGGTTGCTGTTCCATCACACAGACCGTAACAACTTATATTAGCGCTGTCAGTGATGCTTATAGTTATTGGCAACGGCTCGGAAAGCGTAATTTCGGAAGTGTCTTTGCATCCATATGTATCGGTTACGATTACAGTATATAATATACTGGCACATAAGCCTGTTGCAGTTGAGTCGGTTTGACTTGAAGGATCATCCCACGAATATGTATAAGGCGGAGTACCTCCGCCAGGAGTAACAGTTGCGGTTCCGGTACAAACCCCACCACAGGATAGATTTGTGCTGTCAGTGATACTGGAGGTTAAAGGTGGTGGTTCGATAAGTGTAACATCAACGGAGTCTTTACATCCATTAGAATCGGTTACCACAACAGTATATGTAATACCTGCACATAATCCCGTTGCAGTAGTACCTGTTTGAACCGGGACTGTATTCCAGGAATATGTATAAGGAGAAGTGCCTCCGGTAGGTGTTACGGTAGCTGTGCCGTCACATGAACTGTTACAATTGATATTTACACTATCAGTAATGTCAGTGGTTAATACTATTGGTTCGGAAAGGGTAATCTCAGAGGTGTCAGTACATCCGTTGGCATCAGTTACAATCACTGTATATAACACCAATGCGCATAAGCTATCGGCAAGAGAATCTGTTTGTGCAAGGGGGTCGTCCCATAAATAGGTATAGGGTGGGGTGCCTCCGCCAGGAGTAACTGTTGCAGTTCCATCACAAAGACCATTGCAACTGATATTAGTGCTATCAGTGATACTTGAAGTTAATGGCGGTGGCTCGGAGAGTGTAACATAAGAGGTGTCCTTACATCCGCTGGAATCAGTTACAACTACCATATATAACGTGTCTGCGCATAGCCCGGTTGTTGTTGAATTGGTTTGATTTAATGGATCATTCCACGAATATGTATAAGGGGGAATGCCACCGTTTGAAGTTACGGTAGCAGTTCCATCGCATGATCCAGAACAACTGATATTTGTACTATCTGATATGTCTGAAGTTAATACCGGGGATTCATCAATGTTTACAAAAGCAGTATCACCACACCCGTATATATCAGTTACTATAACCCGGTATATCCCGGCACACAGACCGGTTGCCATGGAATCGGTTTGTACAGGTGTTGAGTTCCACGTATATGTATAAGGGGGTGTTCCTCCTGAGGGGGCTACTACTGCAATGCCATCACATGCTCCACCACAGGAAACATCTGTGCTGTCTGTTGATAAAATCAAAGGGGGTGGGTCAATAATAACCGCAGAACCTATGGCAGTGCATCCGCCAAAATCAATTACTGTTACAATAAATGTGCCTTGACACAGGGAATCAAGGGCAGTAATCGAATCCCCTGTATTCCAGGAATATGTGTATGGTGGAGTGCCTCCTGAAGCTGATGCCGTAACTGTTCCGTCACAGGTACCGTTACAGGTGATGTTTGTATAAGAAATAGCAACAACCAATGGTGGTGGTTCACCCACATTTGTAGAGGCAGAATCAATACAATTATTAGCATCAGTTACAATTATCCAATTAATACCGGCACATAATGAGTCAGCACTGGCAGTAGTTTCACCGCTGCCTGTCCATAAATAAGTATATGGCGGTGTTCCCCCGGTTACACCAACAAAAGCTGATCCGTCACAGGTATCGAAACAGGTTGTAACGGGGGTTGGAGGAAAGATCGGAAGTGAAAGCGGAGCAATATCCTCTACTTCTATAGGGCCTCCGACACAAATTGACCCATCACTAAGATCGGTAACAATAATTGAGTAAAATCCCGGAGACAGATTGTAGATTGAATCGGTCCCATCTCCCTGAGGATTCCCACTCCAATCATAACTGAAAGGGCCGTTACCACCGTAAACATATAATGCAACATTCCCATTATTATCTAAGTTGCAAATAACGCTGGTACTTGATAAAACCAACGAATCAATAGTGCTAAACGGGCAGGTATACGTTTGGGTATCAGCTAAAATGGTATTATCAGGTATCAAGCCAACCCAAACAGACAAGTTAAGGATAACTACAACAAAATATTTAACCGGGTTTTTCAAATATTGCTAAGATTAAAATATAACAATTATATCATGGATATTACGAAAATTATATAGATAAAGTTACATGCTATATGAATATTTTATAAGTTATTTAAATATAAACAGACGCAAAATAAACTATTTAGTTGCCTTGCTGTTTATTTTTTGAATATTTTTTATTATTTAACTCTCTCAAGGTTTCATCCGGTAACAGGGTGTGACTCTAGCGGTATAAAAGTAATAATAATTAAATATGAATTTTAGAATATCTATCTTTGCAATATTATGGAAACAAAAACACCAAAAGAATCAATATCCGTTTCTACAGAGGTAGTGCTTCCCAACGACACCAATCCATTAGGGAATTTGATGGGAGGCAGGTTACTGCACTGGATGGATATCGCGGCAGCCATTGCCTCTCACCGGCACAGTAAAAGGGTTGTTGTAACCGCATCGGTGAATAATGTATCGTTCAATCATGCAATTAAGATGGGCGATATTATTACGTTGGAAGCAAAGATTTCCCGTGCTTTCAGAACCTCAATGGAGGCTTTTGTTGATGTATGGGTGGAGGATTACAAAACCGGGGAAAAGATCAAATGTAATGAAGCCATTTACACCTTTGTCGCTGTTGACCAAATGGGTAACCCCATTGAAGTTCCCGGGCTTGTGCCAGAAACGGAAATTGAGAAAAAACGCTATGATAGTGCTTTGAGAAGAAGGCAATTATCCCTGATCTTAGCAGGCAAGATGAAACCGGGTGATGCTTCGGAGTTGAAGGCGCTGTTTAGTGAATAAGGCTGTTGTTTGTCACTATCGTTAACAGATTAATAATAATTTTGTTGATGTTAATAGGCAAGTTGCCAGTAAGCAGTTGGCAAAAAATGTATTTATTTGTAATTGAAATATTTTTTTTATATATTTGTAAATGCCTACAGTATTAGAAATTGACGGATATAAGTTTTATTTTTATAGTAAAGAAGGCAACGAACCACCACATATTCATGTAAGAAAATCAGGCAATGAAGCAAAGTTCTGGCTAACACCTAAAGTTAGACTACATGAATATTATGGTTTTAAGGTACAAGAATTAAAAAAGCATGGGATTTAGTAATAAAAAATCAAACCAAACTAATTGATATATATAATGAGTGGCATAACAGATAATATGGTGCAAAGAGCTATGCAGAGAGCTCAAAAAAACAACTTACCCAGAGACTTATTTGCAAAAGCAGTTGTTTTTGATCATGAAGATGAATTAATGACAGTTAAGTTAATGAATGGTAAATGTTTAATTTTTTCTTTAAATGAGTTTCCTTCATTAAGAAAAGCAACGCCCAAACAGCGAGATAATTGGGAATTTATTGGTAGCGGTATTGGTGTTCACTGGGAGGATATTGATGAAGATTTATCTGTCAAGGGATTTATTCAGGATTACATAATAAAGACAAAAAAATTCATAAAGGAAAATGAATCTTTAGTAGCTTAAAGTTTACCCAATCGCTTCCACAATCTCCTCTTCATCAATCAAATTCATACACTTAAAGTGCTTTTTAGGGCATTTTTTAAAACCCAATTTAGAACAAGGACGGCATGAAAGATTCTTTATTTCAATGATAGTCCCCATTCCCCCGACCCCCGTCCCTGTTAAGTAAGGATACATCCCGAATTCAGGAATGGTATTTCCCCAAACTGACACAATATCCTTTTTAAATGCAGCAGCAACGTGCATCAAACCAGTATCATGAGTTATGATTTTTTCTGCCTGACGAACCAATGAAGCTGATTGGTTGATACTGTATTTTCCACAGGCGTTGAAAATCGTATTTCCAACAGAACCTTTTATTGTTTCTGCTTTTTCTTTATCATCAGCATCGCCTAACAAAACAATAGGTTTGCCAATTTTTTTACATATTGAAATGATTTTGTCTAATGGCAGGCATTTTGTTTTGTGCTTTGCGCCTATTGCAAAACCCAAATATCCTTCACGGTGTGATTCTGGCAGGGATGATAGATCAACCTCCTCTTTATCAGGAATGAAATAGTCTAATCCATTGCAGTCATTTTTAACACTAAAAAGTTTTAATGTATCCATGTATCTGTCTACAATGTGAACATCAGGCAACCGGTTTATTTTAAAATTCACCATTAGCCATTTTCTGAGATTGATTTTATTGACCGTAAATGAAAGTCCCTTAAGCTTTCTCTTTACTAATGCCGACCTGATGTTATTGTGCAGGTCAATTACATAATCAAATTGCACTCCTTTTAATGATGAAGTTACTTCTGAAACTTTATCTTCAATAGTATGAAGCTTGGTGATGTATGGATTTGCTTCAAGAATAGAGGCAAATTTTTTTTTAGTGAGGTAGTGAATTTCAGTTTCCCCTTCAAATTGTTGCTTTATACATCGGATCACTGGTGTGGTAAGAATAATATCACCAATGGAGCTGAATCGTATGATGAGTATTTTAGTGAGCATTGGTTTTAGTTGTTTGGCAAAAATAAGTTAAAATTTATACTTGCGTATTTTGTTCCTATTAGGGTGTAAATGTAACTACAGATTTCACAGATACCAGATATATTTTTTATCTGTGTAATCGGTGAAATCTGTGGTTTCATTAATTAATTGTTTTTTTCTTTACCCGAACAGTAACCTTATTTTCTACATTTGCAGTATGTTATAGTATCGGAATTTCAATATTTTAGTAAAATTTATTTTAATCAATTTACAATGTTATGTTCTTAACAGATTCACATACACACCTGTATCTTGAAACTTTTGATGATGACAGGGATCAGGTAATTGAAAAAGCGATAAACACAGGTATTCAACGTTTTTTTCTTCCAAATATTGAAAGTTCCACTATTGACAGTATGCTTGATTTGGTCAATACCTATCCTGATAATTGTTTTCCGATGATAGGATTACATCCTTGTTCTGTAAATGAAAATTTTGAGGGTGAACTTAAGATTGTTGAGCAATTGCTTTTAAAACGTAAGTTTTATGCTATTGGAGAAATAGGTATAGACCTGTACTGGGACAAGACTTTTTTTGAACAGCAGAAGATTGCTTTCAGGAGACAAATAGAGCTCGCTAAAAAAAATAATTTGCCAATAGTTGTTCATTCTCGAAATTCTTTTAATGAGATTTTTAATATAATAGATGAATTAAATGATGAAACTCTTACCGGCATTTTTCATTGCTTTAGCGGAACAGTTGAACAAGCAAAAAAAGTTATCAATTATGGTGGATTTAAATTAGGTATTGGCGGGGTTTTGACATTTAAAAATTCCGGTTTGGATAAAGTTGTAGAACAGATAGACCTACAACATATAGTTTTGGAAACCGACTCTCCTTATCTTGCACCCGTACCTCATAGGGGAAAGAGAAATGAACCTGCATATATATTGCAAATTGCCCAAAAAGTTGCAAACTTGCACAATATTTCACTTGAAAAGGTTGCTGAAATAACCACTCAGAATTCAAGGATGGTATTTAAGATATAAATAAAAGTTTTGTTTGCATATTATATTTTTTTTGTAATTTGGCTGCCCGAATTTGTGGAGAGGATGGGATCTCTCAAAGAGGAGAGATGGCCGAGCGGTTTAAGGCGCACGCTTGGAAAGCGTGTGTACCCCACAAGGGTACCCTGGGTTCGAATCCCTGTCTCTCCGCATAATTTAAAAATAGAATAAGTATATAAATTAAAAACCAATAAAAACAACAGAAATTATGAAAAAACTATTTATTTTTATAATGATAACAGGGTTTCTGGCATTTGGTATGTCAAATATTTTAAAAGCCCAGGAAGATGAAAATACCATGAAGACTTCTGCGGATACAAGTCAGGTTGTGCAGGAAGAAACCACTCCTGATGTACAAGAGGCTGAAACGGAAACAATAGTAGAAGAAGCGGAACAGGAGGAAGAGCAGACTTTCCACCAGGTCATCAAACAGAAATTTATTGAGGGTGGAGCGGAATTTATGGCTATCGTGCTTATTTGTTTGATAATGGGATTGGCTTTGTCTATTGAGAGGATCATATATTTGAACTTAGCGACTACCAATACACACAAATTGGTAAACGACATTGAAAAAGCCATGAATTCAGGTGGTGTTGAAGCTGCCAAGGAAGTTTGCAGAAAAACAAAGGGCCCGGTTGCGAGTATTTTTTACCAGGGATTGGACAGGGCTAAGGAAGGTGTTGATGTTGTTGAAAAAGCAATTGTATCTTATGGAAGCGTGCAGATGGGACTTCTTGAAAGAGGATTAACTTGGATATCTTTGTTTATTTCACTTGCCCCTATGCTCGGTTTTATGGGAACGGTTATTGGTATGATAGGTGCCTTTGATGCAATTGAAGAAGCAGGAGACATTTCTCCAAGTCTCGTAGCCGGTGGTATTAAGATCGCCTTGCTGACAACTGTCTTTGGTTTGATAGTTGCAATTATTCTTCAAGTATTTTACAACTACATTGTGTCTAAGGTTGACAGTCTTGTTAGCTCTATGGAAGATGCTTCTATTTCATTAATTGATATATTGGTTAAAAATAAAAGTATCTAAAACACAGGAATAAAATATATCGTATAATTAATTTGTTTTAAAATTAACCACCATGCCTGACTCTTTATCAAAAGTTTTATCCTTTGCTTTATATATTCTTATCGGGTTATCCGTTGTGCTGGCAATATTATTTTACTTGGGATTTATAGCGGAAGATCCTCTAATTTATTGGACATATTTATTGTTTATAGTCGCTACCGTAACAGCAATTGTATTCCCTGTATATTTTATCATAATAAATCCAAAAGGAGCGAAAATGGTATTAATTGGACTTGGGATTTTAATTCTGTTTTTTGTGATTGCATATCTTCTCGCTTCTGATCAAGTGTTTATTAAATACGAAAGCTACGGTATAGACGCTGCAGCTTCAAAGAGGGTGGGAACAGGTTTGATCGCTACATACCTGTTAGGAATTGGAGCAGTAGTGGCAATAATCTATTCCGGGATTTCAAGCATGTTTAAGTAGGCAGAGACGCCCAATTTTGGCGTCTGTATATTCCTCAACATCTGCCTGCAACGGCATATCAGAGAATTTGTTATACGGAAATTTATCCCGTTAACAGTATAATAACAGATAGTTAAACAATCTGCAATAAATAATCATCAATCTCTAATCAAAAGTGGCAAGAAAAAGAAGACAATTGCAAGAGATCAATGCGGGTTCGATGGCAGATATTGCTTTTTTGCTGCTTATATTTTTCCTTGTTACAACTACTATGGATGTTGATTCAGGGATCATGCGAAAACTCCCCCCTCCGATCCCCAAGGATGCAGAAAAGCCACCGCCAAAAAAAAAGAGAAATGTTTTTGAGGTTTTGGTAAATATGAATGACCAGTTACTTGTTGAGGGAGAGATCGGTAATGTTAAAACATTAAGAGCCAAAGCAAAGGAGTTTATTAAAAATCCTTCCGAGAACCAGAATCTATCTGATAAAAAAGCTCCCGAGGATATTGAATATATTGGCATGTACAGGATCTCTAAAGGTGTGATCTCCTTGCAAAACGACAGGGGAACTTCTTATAATATGTATATTAACGTGCAAAATGAACTGGTTGCTGCATACCGCGAATTAAGGGATGAACTGGCAATGCAAACATTCGGGAGAAAATTCAGGGAACTGCCAAAAAATCATCTTGATGCAGTCAAAAAAGCTCTTCCTATGATGATATCTGAAGCAGAACCCAAGAATATTGGAGGAAGTTGATAATTAATTTACGATTTATTTTATTATAAAAGCAGATTTGAAATCGTAAATCATAAATAAAATGGCAAAATTTGAAAAGAAAAGTGGGGGTGGTACACCTGCAATATCAACGGCATCATTGCCGGATATTGTCTTTATGCTCTTGTTTTTCTTTATGGTAACAACTGTTATGAGGGAAGTCTCTTTAAAGGTTAAGGTTTCACCACCTTCTGCAACAGAGGTAAATAAATTAGATAAAAAATCACTTGTCAGTTATATTTATATAGGCCCTCCTATTAAAGGGCTTATTCCTGTTTACGGCACCGAGCCGAGGATCCAGCTCAATGATGCATACGCCAAGGTTCAGGATCTAGAAGAATATATCATTAGAGAAAGAGAAGCCAGGGATGAAAAGGAAGTGCCTTTCATGACAACCTCATTGAAGGTTGATAAAGATACCAAAATGGGTATCGTTACGGATGTAAAGCAGGAATTAAGAGAATTAAATTCCCTGAAGATCAATTATTCTACGAAGAAAGGGGTTGAATCTCAGTAGTACCTTCCAATCTTTTTTCGTTTCGATATAATAAAAATAGAAGTCCCGCTATTATAACCGCACTTGCGAGTGGAAATACGGTTTCTCCTTCTCCTGTCCCGAATGTATCTGAATCAAAGGTAATAATCCCCTTGCTACTCAAATAATAGAAAAAAACCGCTGCCCCATTATTGATAAAATGGCAGAGGATGGGCAGCCAAAGTGACTTGCTCCAGACAAGGAGATAACCGAACAATATCCCTAACATCATCCTTGGTAAGAAGCCGTAAAATTGCATGTGTAATGTACTGAATAATACGGCTGCAATAATAACACCCAAGTGTACATTTTTGGTCCATTCAGCGAACAAACGCTGAATAACACCCCTGAAAAGTAATTCCTCACCAACAGCAGGAAGTAATGCAATGATGAGCATGTTCAGCAGGAGATCACCAGTGGTTTTCATATTAAGGAATGCTTCTGTAATCTTTGCTGCATTTTCTTCAGTATCCTTCATCCATTGTTCAATTTCCGATAAAAATTCCGGCAACCTGAGCGTTTCATTGATCTCTATCATCCAGTTTACCAAAGGCATTGCAGTGACCATTATAATACATGCAGCGAACAATGAAAACATAACTGGTAATTGTTTTATCCTTAAATAATTGCCAGGGTTTGTACTTACCAGGAATGCAAAAACAATCGGAGGAACAATAAACAGCCCGATGTGCTGGAAACCCTGTAACAGTTTAAATGCTGATAAAGCATTACTATTATCCAAATCGGTCAATACACCTGGATTGGAAAAGATATTAATCTTAAACGAGAATATAGCAAGAAGGGACCCGATAATCAGAAATACTAATGTTGAAATCAATACAATACATGTTAAAAAAATAATTTTTGAAAGAGGGGATAAGCCAACGAAAAATGCTTTTTTATACATACTTAAATTGATTTCGACAAAAAAAATATCTTATCAAGTTATATTATAAATCAATTAAATCTATTCAACCAAAGGTCATATATTAATAATTTGCACTTAATTTTATTTCGAACCCAGGTTACTTAATAATTAAACAATACAATTCGTAAATTCGTACAAAATTCGTATTTCGTAGATACTTAGAAATGGTAAAGATAGGAAATATAGTAATAGGGGAATTTCCCATCTTGCTTGCACCTATGGAGGATATTAGTGATTCGCCTTTTCGCTCACTCTGTAAGGAGCAAGGTGCCGACCTGATGTACACCGAATTTATTTCTTCAGAAGGGTTAATAAGAGATGTTGCTAAAAGCAAAGAAAAGCTGTATGTTTCTGAACATGAACGTCCAATTGGTATTCAGGTTTTTGGAAACGATATAGATTCAATGAAACTGGCTGTTGAAATAGCTGAAAAAGCCAATCCCAATATCATTGATATTAATTACGGTTGCCCTGTAAAAAAAGTAGCATGCAAAGGAGCAGGAGCTGGTATCCTGCTGGATATTCCTAAAATGACAGTTATGACAGCAGAAATTGTAAAATCCACTCATCTTCCTGTAACTGTCAAGACACGTTTGGGCTGGGATGAAAACACTAAATATATAGTGGAAGTTGCTGAACGCTTACAGGATGTTGGGATAAAGGCAATAACCATACATGGAAGAACGAGGAAGCAGATGTTTAAAGGGGAAGCAGACTGGACACTGATAGGACAAGTTAAAAACAACACCAGGATGTATATTCCTGTTTTTGGCAACGGTGATGTTAACTCTGCTGAAAAGGCAAAACAGATGCGTGACACATATAATGTAGATGGGATTATGATAGGGCGTGCAGCCATCGGTTACCCATGGATATTTAATGAGATAAAACACTATATGGAAACTGGTGTTGCTTTGCCCCTTCCAATAATTAAAGAACGCATTGCTGTTTGCCGATTGCATTTGCAAAAGTCGGTTGACAGATATGGAGAACGGTTTGGGATCATTAAAATGAGAAAGCATTATGCCAATTATTTCAAAAGAATTCCGGATTTTAAAAAATACAGGATTAAGCTTGTTACTCTTAATACTTTTGTGGAAATTAATAAAGTGTTGGATGAAATATTGAAGAAGTGTTGAATAATGTCATAAAAATAGTAAAAAGTCCCATCCTGAAACAAGTTCAGGATGAAATTTCCATTTTTGAAAAAATCTTTGACTTTAGAGACGGACACTAATTAAACACTTTGCTGCAAGTACTTTTTCGTGATCTGTCTCACCGGCAACAAAGAAGCGATCAAACCAATGACGAAAACTGTGATGAATACATAAATAAAATCAAGCACCTCCATTTTTACAGGAATAGCTTCAATGACAAAAGATCCTTTGAACTTAATAACCTCAAATTTTTGCTGAACCCAGCAAACTGCAGCTCCAAGCAGCAGTCCTGACAGGTTTCCCAACAGGGAGATAAGCAATCCTTCGTTCAGGAATATTTTTTTTATCATATTCACATTAGCTCCCATGCTCCATAGCATAAAGATGTCCAGTTTTTTGTCAATGATGAGCATTGTAACAGATGCAATGGAATTGAATGCGGCAATAATAAGGATGAAGGTGAGGATAAGAAAAACAGCCCATTTTTCAGATTTCATGATCTTATAAAGCAGCTCGTGCTGCTGGAAACGGTTTTGAACTATATACTCATTTCCAATAATTTGCAAAATTTCCTTCTGGATATGATCACGCTGATCTGAAGGAATATCAGTATGAAAGCCGATTTCTATGGCACTTACCTCGGTTTTGTATTGTAACATTTCACGGGCAAACGAAATAGGAACCAGCACATACTTTATATCAAAATCCTGTTGGATGGAAAAAACACCAGAAGCATGGATCCTTTTTATATTAAAAGCGTTTTCGGGATTTAACGTTACCTTTTCCCCCCTTTTAGGTACATAGATGCTGAGAGGAGTAAAAATGTCGTTTATACTAAGGGATAGTGAATAGGCAATGCCTTGTCCAATAACAGCAAATGGTTGCCCGTTATTTTCCAGAATCAGGTCGCCTTCTGTGATCATTGTGTCCAAACCTCCCGTCTTGATAAAATCATCGCTTACACCTTTTATAGTAGCGATATATTGACTGCTGCGGTATTTTAAAAGTACATTTTCCTCCAATACTTCTGTGTAAAAAGCAACACCATTGATTTCTTTTATAGATTCTTTGGGAAATCTTTGTGCATCAAATGTCTTTCCTTCTTTTATTGTAATTTTAATATCGGGATCGAAGGAATTAAAAAGAGAAATAACCAGATTCTCCAAACCGTTAAATGCGGAAAGAACAACGATCAGAGCCAATGTGCTTATTGTCACACCAATAACAGAGATGGCTGAGATAATATTAATTACATTATGGGATTTTTTAGATAGGAGATACCGTTTTGCTATGAATATTGGCAGGTACAACTTAATTTACGAATAATGATTTACGATTTAATTTAGAGTTTAGGAATTTCAATATTATTTCTTCCGCCAACTGGCGGACAAAGGACGCCAAGAATTATAAATTATTGACTATTCTTGTAATACCCTCTTTTATTAGATTTACATTGAAATTAACAAGTAATCCTAAATATTCTCTTTGCGTTCTTGGCGTCTTTGCGAGAGATATTTTTTAATCAATTTACGAAGTTATGTCCTTATAATCTATTTAAAAAAGATCGTAAATCGAAAATCCAACTTACTTCCATGCTTTTACAATTAATCCCATACCCCGATTCAACTTTATGCTAATGTCAAGATGATTTAATGCAAAGGCGATTGGATACGCGATCAAATAATAAAATGGCAAAAGAATGTAAAACAATTTACTTGTTCCCAACATTAATATCGGATATTTCATAGATAGATACCATGATATTTTTCCTGGGATGCCATAGGAATAATGTGCTTCAATCTTTAAAAATCCTGATGCTTTTAGTTTGTCCCTGATGTCAAAAATATTGTATCCATTGCGAACATGCTCTTCAATGAATGAAGTGGCATCCTCTTTATGGACAGCTGCTCCTCCTTTGTCAGAAGGGGTTGAGATGAGCAGCATAGCTCCGTCTTTTAATGAAGCGTAAAAATTCCTAAATACCATATCATCATCTGGTATGTGTTCCATAACATCTACCGACAGGATTAGATCAAATGAATTTTGTTGCTGAAATGTCGTTAAATCAGCGGTTTTGAACGATACAGTTGTTCTGCCTATCTTGCTGAAAAAGGTATTGCAATCAGTTACATGTTTTTTGTTTATATCAACAGCTAAAATATTCCAGCCGGTATTTATATTTGACAAATAATAAGAATATTGTCCGAACCCAGCACCGGCATCTAAAATATGTACATTATCATTTTTGCCTGCTGAACATTTGCATCCTGCCGACCATATCCTGAACTCTCTGTGAATATACCATGTTCTTAACAATAGCAAGTCCAATAATCTATAAAATAATTTTCTCAGAAATACCGACCTTGAGAAGATCTTGCTTAAGCCATGTTTAATCGGTTCGTATTGCATTTTATTAATTAACCTTAATAAATTAGTTTCTCAATATGTTCTTCATAATCCAATGAGTCATCAATAAAGAACTCCAAATTAGGTATGCCTCTGACCTGATTTTTTATCCTGGCAGCTAATTTTGATCGTATCTCTCTAGTGCGTTCTTGTATTTTTTTCAACACTATTTCTTTTTCTACAGATGCGGAGATGCCTTTGGTGGAGTCTTTTACTGCAAAAATACTTAGATAGACCTTCGCGTATAATAGATCCGGACTGATTCGAACAATTGTAATAGTAATAATAGCCCTTCCATGATATTCTTTACGGAAAATATCAGCTAGTTCTTTTTGCAGGAGCCGGGAAACCTTGTTTTGCCGTTTTGTGTACATAATTGCTTTTTTAATCATTTTGTGCAACAATGTTCTTATGTTAGTGGCAAATGTATTAAATAATACGTTGGATATTCTATTTTCGTATCGGAATTTACTCATACCTTTAGGCATGCCGCACTTAAATCCCTCGTGAATGCTTCGCATTTCAATATTTTGCCACGAATTACACTAATTACCACGAATTTATTATAGAACAACTTTAAAAATTAACCGATAATTCCAAAAATTAATTCTGATATAATCTCTCTTGTTTTTAGAATTTAACATTAAAATAAATAGTGATAATTAGTGAAAATTCGTGAAATTAGTGGCATCCGCCAGCTGGCGGATTAATAAATTTGCGAAGCTATATCCTGGTTTTATATATCAAATTGTTGATGAGAAGTGGGAACTGTTGAAAAGAGGCAAGCTTAATATTGTTAAGTTTGCGAGATGAGATTATTTTTACTACATTTGTATTTCTAAAATTCAATTTTCAAGTCACGAATATTAACCATCTCTGCATAAGCGCAGACTAAAAAATTTCCATGATGAAAAAATTACTATTTCTAACAGGTATTTGCTTAATTGCTTATACAATGAGCTTAAAAGCACAAATTACGATTGACTCAACTGATTTTGCCAGCATTGGCGATACAGTTATATTAGCACATGATTCAATTCCGCCTGGAAGCATAACTGTTGGTGGTACAGGAGCACAGAGCTGGGATTTTACAAGCTTGCAGATTGATTATGTTGATTCATTGATGTTCGTTGACCCAAGTACAACGCCTAATAGCTCCATGTTTCCCGGGTCAAACCTTGCAATGTTAAGTTCATTTAGAACCGTATATCTTCAATTCAATTCATCAGAATTAATTATTGATGGATTTTTCGGAGACCCTTCAGGTGGTATGTTGGGTCTTTCCTTAGGAGCCCTTTATGACCCAAATCAAAAAGTTATAGATTTTCCTTCAACTTATAATGATTCTTTTGATGATACCTCAAAATTTGATTTATCGCTTGATGCCGCTCTCTTGGATCCTTCTTTACCGGGCTATGGTGTTGATTCAATTAGGTTTAATCATTACAGTTATGTAAATAGCCAAATTGATGCTTTTGGAACAGTAGAATTGCCAAGTGGAACATTTAACACCATCAGGCAATTTTATACAGAAAATACGATTGATAGCATTTGGGCATATTGCAGTAATCCAATCGGTTGTTTTATTATTCCCTTTGGTTGGAGTTTAGCCCCTGTTATGGATCCTCTTACTGCTAATCCAATCTTAGACACAACATACACTTATAAATGGATAGCAAATGGAGAAAAATATCCTGTAGTTGAGTTGGAAACAGACAATCCTGCTGGGAATGTTATCTCTGCTAATTTCAATATAGGCAATTCGGTTGTTGCAATGATCGCATCCTCATCCGATGCTTTATGTAATGGAAATTGTGATGGAGAAGCAACTGCAACGGGAATTAGCGGTGTATTACCTTTTACCTATTTATGGGATGATACAAATAATCAAGCTACTGCAACTGCTACTGGATTGTGTGCCGGAACGTATACTGTTAGGATAATTGATGCTACTCCAGATACTTCAGCTGCAACTGTTACTATTGGAGAACCCAGTCCGCTTTCCGGAACCATCACAATAATGGATACCATCTCCTGTGACACCTGTTCTGATGGTTCTGCCATTGCATCTGCTACTGTCGGAACAGGAACACCCAATTATACTTTTACATGGGATGATCCTGATTCACAAATAGGTCCTTACGCAACAGGATTAGCCCCGGGCACTTATACTGTTACAATTACAGATGCAAACGGTTGTACATTTGACGCTTCTGTTACTTTTATAGGTGTAAGCAGCATATATGAGTTGTTTGGTGAAAACATTGGCATTCACGTATATCCCAATCCAGCAGCAAATGAGTTAAATGTTATAACTTCCATGCAAAAAGAGGGAGTTGTCAGGATATACAACATCTTTGGCAAGCAAATAAAAAGGGTGGTTTTAAAAGGCAGCACGACTAAAGTAAATACTTCAAAACTTGCCGATGGGATGTATATTTATCAGGTTATTGATGAAGAAGGAAATATATTGAAAAACGGGAAGTTTAATGTAATTAAATAGCAGATCATTATGATTAAAAGATTGCTATTCACAACATGCTTTTGCTTGTTTGGCTCTTTAATAATAAGCATAAATGCACAAATTACAGTTGATTCAACTGATTATGCCGGAGTTGGAGATATTATCTCAAGAGCAAATGATTCAATACCACCAGTTGGTATTTCTGTTGGCGGAACCGGACAACAAACATGGGATTTTACAAGCTTGCAAATTGATTATATTGAAACGTTGTGGTTCATTGACCCGGCTTCAACCGCGAATGGGAGTGATTTCCCAACTTCCATTGTAGCAATGGATGATGCTCAGCAAATTTCTTACCACACTTCTTCTTTAACACAATTAATGACCGATGGATTTGCAGGTGATCCGATGGGAGTTGGCACTACTTTTTCTGTACCTTATGCTCCAGTTCAAACAGTAATAGAATTTCCCTCAACATATAATGATTCATTTAATGACACATCTGAATTCGATTTAATTATTGATGCTACAACTTTGGGGCTTCCTGTTCCAGACCTCGATTCAGTTAGAATAATTCATTCCAACTATATATATAGTCAAATTGATGCCTATGGAACTGCTGATCTTCCAAATGAAAGTTTTGATTGTATCAGGCAGCTGTATACGGAAAACACAATTGATAGCATTTGGGCATATTGCAGTAACCCGAGCGGATGTTTTGCTGTTATTACAACATTACCCTTTGGTTGGAGTTTTCTGCCTTCTGCCCTTACAGAAATGGTCACAGGTGGTCAAAACCCGGGTGTGGACACTATTTTCACTTATAAATGGATAGCAAATGGTGAGGATTATCCTGTTCTTGAAATGAGAACAAACAGTCTTGGGGGGGATGTTATATCTGTAAGCTACAAAATTGGGATTAATATAACGATATCATCAACAGATGCTACGTGCAATGGAATTTGCGATGGCGATGCTACTGTATTTGTGAGTGGTGGAACCCCACCTTACACTTATTTATGGGATGACCCCTTAAGCCAAACCACTGTTTTGGCAACCGGATTGTGTTCAGGTAATAATACTGTTATAGTTACTGATGCAATAGGTATTACGGAATCTGATATAGTTACTATAAATGAGTCGGACCCCGTTACTGTTTATGTCCTTACAAATGATGATACAGGTAATTGTGATGGGGATGCAACTGCTACAGAAACAGGAGGAACCGCACCCTATACTTATCAATGGGATGATTCCAGCAGTCAGAATACGCAAACAGCCACAGGTTTGTGTGCCGGAACTTATAATGTAACCATTACAGATGCTAACGGGTGTACTGGGATTGGAACCACTACAATAGATATGTGTACTCCACCTGTCCAACCTGTTATTACTGATAGTAATAATTGTTATTTAACTGCATCAACAATTTCGGGTGTAAGCTATCAATGGTTATTAAACGGTATTCCAATTCCTGGAGCAACTTCGCAATTTTTTACAGCTGATTCAATTGGAGATTATACCGTGATAGTTACAGATGCAAGTGGTTGCTATTCTTCTTCGGATACGGTTTTTGCTGGTTGTGTTACAGGGATTGAACTATTTCCGTTTACTAATTCTATACAAACCTATCCTAATCCCACAGTAAATGAGTTATATATTATTGCTCCATCACAAAAAGAGGGAGTTGTCAGGATATACAACATTATTGGTAAGCGAATAAAAAATTTGGCTTTAGAAGGTAATATTACAAAGATAAATACTTCAAAACTTGCCGTTGGGATGTATATTTACCAGGTTGTTGATGCGGAAGGAAATGTGCTGAAGAACGGGAAGTTTAGTGTTCTAAAATAAACTAACAAATTAATACAGCAGATCATCATAAGGATACCTCATAACATGGATTTTTTTCACATTTTTATAAAGAACATCTCTTAGTTCTCCAATATTTTCTTTTTGTGTTGCTGAAATAAACAAACAAGAAGAACCCAGTTTTGCCATCCAGCTTTTTTCAAGCTCCCTCAAGCTGTTATTTAAACTTTCATGATTGGAGTTTTTCCCTACTTCATCTGTAAAACTTTCAAAGTCCATCGTTCCAACCGGAGAGGAGGATTTTCCGCCAGAGGCGGATCCGCTCATGGCGGAAGGGGGAGGTGAGGGATTTTGTTTTGAATAGAGATCAATTTTGTTAAACACCAATAAGGTCGGCTTGTCAAAGGCATTGATCTCAAGAAGTGTTTCATTTGCAACTGCAAGATGGTCTTCAAAGTTGGGATGCGAAATATCAACAATATGAACCAAAATATCTGCTTCCCTAACTTCATCCAGTGTGGATTTAAATGATTCTATCAACTGGTGGGGCAGCTTCCTGATAAATCCAACAGTATCGGACAACAGAAAAGGAAGATTGCCGATAACAACTTTTCTTGTGGTGGTATCAAGAGTTGCAAACAATTTATTTTCAACAAACACACCCGATTTGCTCAACAAGTTCATTATTGTTGATTTTCCCACATTTGTATATCCAACCAATGCAACACGTACTAATTTTCCCCTGCTTTTTCGCTGGGTGGTTTTTTGTTTATCAATGGTTTTCAACTTGTTTTTTAAACGCGTTATCATATCCCTGATAACACGCCTGTCAGTTTCTATTTCTGTTTCTCCGGGGCCTCTAAATCCTATACCCCCTTTTTGTCTTTCAAGATGAGTCCACATTCTTGTTAGTCTCGGCAGCATGTATTGATATTGGGCAAGCTGAACCTGTGTTTTTGCATGGGCTGTCCTTGCCCGGCTGGCAAAAATATCCAATATCAAATTATTGCGGTCTAAAATTTTACAGCCCTTCCCTGCAAAATCAGGATTGAATATTTTTTCAATGTTCCTCAGCTGGGTTGGGGATAGTTCATCATCAAAGATCGCCAGATCAACATCTTCAGCCATGATATATTCCTTTACCTCCAGTATCTTGCCTGAACCGATAAATGTTTTAGGATTGGGGTTTTCTAATCTTTGCACAAATCTCTTTAGTGGTTTGGCGCCGGCAGTAATTGTAAGAAATGCCAATTCATCCAAATATTCAGTTACCTGAATTTCGTCCTGATACTTATTTATAAGACCAACTAATATAGCGGTTTCTTCTTTTGGGGCGGGAATAATGGGATTTGGCATTAAAGTGATAGAAAAAAACTATGAGTTAAAGACAAAGATATTAAAATGTAATATATATAAATGAGAAATATTGTATTTTTGTATTAATTTAAAGTTATTATGTAATGCCCGAGATAAGTAGATTTTATGGAATTGTCATCAAAATGTTCTTTGATGACCACTTGCCACCTCATTTTCATGTTGAATATGGTGAAGATAAAGCAACTTTTGATATTCGTTCAAATAAAATACTGGAAGGTAAACTGCCCAGAAAACAACTAAAATTA
>JBDRNO010000176.1:0-20751 GCA_043811005.1 Bacteroidota bacterium
TTAATGTAGAAACAACACTTTTGTATTGGAGTATTGGTAATTTCATTAATACTGATTTGAAAGCTTCAGACCAAGTTAAATATGGTTCAAAGATAGTTGCGACACTGTCGCAACTATTAACCCAATCATTTGGGAAAGGATTTTTAAATATGAGACGGTGTCTCGTAAATTGACGCTGAGATAAAACCGATTTTGATTAATTTGCTTTTACAAGTTGATTTTCGTAATCTATGCGCTAAAATAATCCAAAATTCCTTTAGAAAGAAAATAATTAAATTTGCGAAGCTATGTCCTAAATATTTAACCCATGAAAAACTATTTAATCATTCTCTGCCAGACATTTCTGCTGAATTACTTATGGATTTCTCCTGCCCTTGCCCAACAAAAAATGCTGAGCATTGAGGATGCCGTGTTAAAAGGAAGGACCACTCTGGCTCCCGAAAATCTATCTCAATTGCAATGGATAAAAAACAGTACGGATTATTCTTATAAAATAGAGAAAGGGGATAGACAACTTTTAATGAGGGGAAAGATAGAAACAACAAAAGCAGATACACTTCTCAGCTTACAAAACCTGAACAAGAACACCGGACTTCCGGATAGCTTGGCATTAAAATCAATTCCTGAAATTGAATGGCTAAATGCTGATGAATTTATTTTTTTCTACCGCAATAATATCTACAATTACGATGTAAAATCAAGTAAGTGCAAGTCATTATTGCAGTATGATAAAGAAGCTGAGAATACCGATCTTGAAACAAAGCAGATGAACCTTGCATATACCAAAAACAACAACCTCTTTATCGCTTCCGCAAACGGCAAAATACTCCAGGTTACTCATGATTCCATGCCGGGAATAGTGAACGGGCAAGATGTGCACCGCAGGGAGTTCGGTATTTCAAAAGGTACTTTCTGGTCACCAACAGGAAATAATCTTGCTTTTTACCATAAGGACGAAAGCATGGTTACGGATTATCCGCTGGTGGACATTTCCACAACCCCAGCTCATTTAAAAAACATCAAATACCCAATGGCAGGTGATACCAGCCACCAGGTTATAGTGGGCATCTACGATCTTAGCAGTGGGAAATCACTATACCTGAAAACAGGCAAACCACTGGACCAATATCTTACCAATATCTCTTGGGGACCACAGGAAAAATACATTTATATCGCTGTATTAAACCGTGACCAGAATCACATGAAACTGAACCAATATGATATTAAAACCGGTGAATTTGTCAAGACACTTTTCGAGGAAAAAGATGATAAATATGTTGAGCCCTTACATCCAATGCTGTTTATAAAAGGACGGGATAATGAGTTTGTTTGGTACAGCCAGCGTGATGGCTTTCAACAGCTCTATCATTATAACACTGATGGCAAGCTCATCAAGCAGTTGACAAAAGATAAATGGGATGTTAATAGTATCCTGGGTATGACTGAAGACAAGACACATTTGATCATTTCAGGTACCGGTGAAAATCCAACGGAAACACATATCTACTCTGTTGACATCAATTCGGCAAAATTAAAGCGACAATCAAAACCAGCCGGCACTCACATGGCAATATTTAATCCTGATGGCAACTATATTTTGGATAATTATTCAAATATGGAAACTCCCCGTATCATCAATATCTTAGATCTGAATGGCAATACCGTGAAAGAGCTGCTTGCAGCCGGCAATCCCCTGGCTGATTATCAAACCGGTATAACCTCAATTTTTACCATAAAAGCAGAAGACAACACTCCTTTATATTGCAGGATGATTAAGCCGCATGATTTTGATGCCGGCAAAAAATATCCAGTACTGGTTTATCTTTATGGAGGGCCTCATGCGCAAATGGTCAGAAACTCGTGGTTGGCAAGCGCTTCTTTATGGATGCATTATTTGGCAAGCAAAGGATACATCATCTTTACACTTGATAACAGGGGCTCGGGTAACAGGGGGCTGGATTTTGAACAAGTTATTTTCAGGCAATTAGGAGACGTGGAGATCCGGGATCAGCTTAAAGGTGTAAATTATTTACGATCCCTTCCCTATATAGATACAACACGGCTGGCGTTACACGGTTGGAGTTATGGCGGTTTCATGACTACCAGTTTAATGCTGCGCACACCTGGTATTTTTAAGGTAGGCGTTGCAGGAGGCCCTGTCATTGACTGGAAATATTACGAAGTGATGTACACTGAGCGCTATATGGATACTCCGCAATCCAACCCTGACGGTTATGAGAAAGCCAACCTTCTCAATTATGTGAAGCAATTGAAAGGGGATTTGTTATTGATACACGGAACAGTAGATGATGTAGTGGTCTGGCAGCACAGTTTGTCGTTTGTAAAAAAATGCGTGGATGAAGGCATTCTGATTGACTATTTTGTCTATCCAGGGCACAAGCATGGCGTAAGGGGTAAGGACAAGGCACACCTGATGCGTAAGGTGCTGGGGTACATTGAGGAGAAGTTGTAGGATAAAATACTAATTTTATGCCTGAATTGCTGAATAAAAATATTGGAATGATGGATGGCGGAAATTTAATTGCTAAAGTCTTAAAAGCTCAAGATGTTGAGTTTATCTTCACTTTATGCGGTGGACATATATCACCGATATTATGTGGATGTAAACAGGAAGGTATCCGCGTGATTGATGTTCGTCATGAAGCAAATGCTATTTTTGCTGCTGATGCGGTATCGCGGCTAAGGGGTGTGCCGGGTGTTGCTGTGGTAACGGCAGGCCCCGGTGTTACCAACACTATCACCGCTATTAAAAATGCAAGTATGGCTCAGTCAGCGCTGGTGCTGCTGGGAGGTGCAACAGCTACAGCACTGAAAGGCAGAGGTTCATTACAGGACATTGACCAGACTGCTCTCATGAAGCCACATGTAAAATGGTTAAAGTCTATCAAAAAGGTACGTGAATTAGTCCCGGCAATTGAAAAAGCCTTTGTGATCTCTCAGCAAGGTGTTCCAGGCCCCGTCTTTATTGAATGTCCGGTTGACCTATTATATGATGAAACGATTGTAAGGGAATTGTATGGTGCAAAAAGCGAGGATACTTCCACAAAAAGCTTCAGCAATAAAATTCTCCATTGGTACCTGAAAAGACATGTCGCAAAAATTTTCAAAGGGAAGAATAATTATCAGATATCACAGCGGATAAAGAACAAGAACAATACCCGGCATAATCATTCATATATCAATAAAGTTGTCAGGTTGCTGGAAAAAAGGAGACATCCTGTTATGCTTATCGGCAGCCAGGCAGTCTTTAATGCATTTGAAGTTGATAAATTAGCAAAAGCTGTAGAAAGCATTGGTGTGCCCGTTTACCTGTCAGGTATGGCACGTGGCTTGCTCGGAGCCGATCATCCCTTGCAGTTGAGACATAAGAGAAAGAATGCGTTGAGGGAGGCTGATCTTGTTATATTTGCAGGAGTGCCGTGCGATTTCAGGTTAGACTACGGAAAACATATAAATTCATCCGCCATTTACATTTCTGTGAACAGAAGCAAGATAGATCTTTATAAAAACAAAAGACCCAAATTGGCTATACATGGTGATCCGGGTGTTTTTCTCATCGATCTGGCAACCTCACTCCTGCCCTCTCCGAAGGAGAGAGAGAACCAACGTCTGAAAACCCCTCAAGTTGTAGCAAACAGTTGGAATGCAAAGCTAAGTGCATGGCTGGAGCAGCTTAAACAGAGGGAACGCGACAGTGAAGAGGATATTGCCAAAAAAGCAGTGGTTTCGGTTGATGGCATCAATCCCATTGAGCTGTTCAAAACACTCGATCCGATATTGGATGAAAAAAGTATACTTATTGCAGATGGCGGTGATTTTGCCGCCACCTCGGCATATACGTTAAGACCACGCAAACCATTATCCTGGCTTGACCCTGGAGTGTTCGGCACACTCGGTGTAGGGGCAGGCTTTGCGCTCGGTGCTAAATTGTGTTTCCCTGAATCAGAGGTATGGATCATCTACGGTGATGGCTCCTGTGCATTTAGCATTGCAGAATACGACACTTTCATCCGCCATAACATTCCCGTTATTTCCATTGTGGGAAATGATGCCTCATGGTCACAGATAGCACGCGGACAAATTGAAATACTTCATGATGATGTCGCTACCGTCCTAGCTCACACCGATTATGATGTGGTTGCTAAAGGATATGGAGGGGAAGGGAAAAGAGTTGAGAATCTGAATGATTTTAAAGAAGCCGTTAAAGAAGCAAAGGATGTAACAAAAAAAGGAAAACCATTTCTAATCAATGCTATTATCGGGAAAACAGATTTTAGAAAGGGGTCTATTTCTATGTAAAACGGATTAATTCAAGCAGATAAGTAGATTAATCAAATGAAAAACTTCTCTCGTTTTTTTTGGAAAATAATAATTTATTCCTCCACATTCATCTTAATCGCCTTTTCAAACTATTCATTTAGCAAAATCCTGACAGACAGCGCTAAAGCTGATTCTACCAAATATAAAAATACCTTCATTTTTTTGCCTGCTGTTGGATACACACCGAACACGAGCTGGTTTTTCGGTATAAGCGGGAATTATTTATTTAAGTTTAAAGGACAAGACTCTACCACGAGAACATCTAATTATAATCCACTATTTATTTACACCCTGGAAAAACAAATAATTATCTGGAATGATTACACTTTATTTTTCAATAAGGAAAAATATATTTTATCCGGGGATATTGCTTTTATGAGTTACCCCCAGGTTTATTATGGCATCGGGAATAATACGCCAAAGGAGAACAAAGAAGATGTCTCTTACAGCGAGTTTTTTTTCAGGCAAATTGTTTCAAAAAAAGTCGCTTCTCATCTTTTTGCAAAAATTGGCTATGACTATTATAATATGTTCAAAGTAGAACGCGAAGAGAACGGTTTGCTTGACCTCCTAGAACGCCCTGTGGGTTACGATGGAGGAACAGCTTCAGGGATCATATTGGGTGCTGGAATTGACTCAAGGAATAACATATTAAACAGTAAGGAAGGAATTTTTCTAAAATTGACAGGGTACTTTTACCTACCGATGCTTGGCAGCAACTTCTCGTTCCAAAATTATAAATTGGATTTCAGAAAGTATATAAAACCATTTAAGAACCGGGAGGATGTGCTTGCATTTCAAGGATATGGTATTTTGAATTTCGGGGAAACACCCTTCAATAAATTGGCTAAATTAGGAGGTGAGATGATAATGCGCGGATACTATGAAGGAAGATACCGCGATAATCATTTATTGGCTTTTCAAACAGAATATCGCTTACATGTATGGAAAAGGATAGGAATGGTATGTTTTGCCGGACTGGGAGATGTAGCTAATAAAACAAACAGGTTTAATACAAATGATATTAAGTACAGCTATGGCTTGGGATTAAGGTTCAAAATGATAAAAAAAGAAGATCTGAATATTCGTATAGATTACGGTATTACTCAAACATCAGGTAATTTTTATTTGTCTATTTCTGAAGCATTTTAACTGATGTTTCGCAGTTATAGATTTTAAATTATAATTGATTTTCTAAATGCGAAACATCAGTAATTAGAACTCAACCATCTTATAAGTAGAGTTGTGCCCATCAATTATTATCTTTAAAAAATAGATCCCGGCTGCATTTCCTTTACTTTTTGCATTGTACTTATAACTATAAGTTCCTTCGGGTTGCTTCCCCTTGAATATTTCATCTGTTTTTGCCCCTAGTAAATTGTACACTTCTATTGAAATCTCTGTTTGTTTGTTTAATGTATAGGCTATGTTTGTGTGGTCTTTATAAGGATTTGGAAATATTCCAATATTAAACGCCAATTTCCCGTCTTCTTCAATAGAAGATACGTTTGATCTGTTGACCCAAATAGGATTGGTCATCGAATAAAACACATCTTTTTCAATCTTATAAATATCGCTTAAGCTGCCATAATCTTTTTCTGTCTTCATCTCTGCTTTGAAATAAAAGTATTTATCAATAGGAACATTCCCGCTTCCCATAATAGAATCAAGTATATCTGGCAGATTGTATGAATAGGTATTAGTGCCTGTTGTGCCGCTTAATGGTAAATTATAAACATACTCTTGTGTTTGAGTAGTTACTATTAGCAAAACTTCAGCAACTTCTCCGTATTCGCCGGTAGTTACGGTTGTTACCGTAAGGACAGCATTCAAATATTGATCGGCAGATAAAACAGTATCTTCCCCGATGAGGATCTCGTTATCAGCATCATTTCCATCAGTGCTTAAACCGATGATAATGAAAGGCCCGCCTGATAGGATCGTATTGCCGTTTTTAAGTGCTTTAAGCACATTTTCACCATTATTTCCCATTCCGTCAGGACATAAAGCTAATGTGGACAATTTCCCTATAGCATTATCATCAATACTTCCAAGCCCACCAACATCACCTGTATTGGAATAGTTAAAGGAACCATGAGCATCGCTTCCTGCCAAATAATAGAATTTCCAGTTCTTCATATTATCATCAGCGTTCTTTGCTGCCAAGCTCTTTTTATTAATAAATTTGATCACATCCTGTCCCTGCCTGAACCTGCTAAAATGATGACTCGCGCTATTGGTATCAAGAGGAGCAAAAGGTGTTGTGGAAGGGTTGTAAGTAACATTCCACGGGTCCTGGGCATCATCAGAAGTTTCGAGACGGTCTCGCACGTTAAAAATCTCACCGCCCATTAAAGCAGGCTTAATAATCAAAAGTGGATGAGTGCTAAACACATCAGATATATAAGCAATGTCGTTGCAATCTACAATGCCGATGCTTGGGAAGGAATCTCCATTTAACTCAAAGGCACTGTCTCCCAGGTTCCACAGGCCGCCATTTACCGCTACCGAAAGCTTATCGGCAGTAGCAAAGGGGTGGGCACCATATCCAAAACCGTTTATTTTGTCAAGTGAATCCAATACATCGTCAATTGTTATACTGGTTGCTAAAGCATCTCCCTTACCATCTCCAAGAAACGGAAAACCTAGCGGGTCTGTTTCCGAGGGATAAGCTACCATATGTACGAGCTTGTTCTTTGAATTTTTCACATGAACTTCCTGCCCAGTAATATAGACCATGCTTGCATCCTGAGCATTAAGCACTGCTACTTCATTTTGAATTCTCGCCCAATTACCTGCAATACCTGAACCGTACTCATCAAAATCCGAAGTATGATCGGTTGTGGTGATCCAATCCAAGCCAATCAATTTAGCTGCCGTTTTAGTAGCATCTAAAGGCAACCCGAACTCTGCAAGATTATTTGTATAAAATGAATGTAAATGCGTGTCTCCCCTATACCATCCGCTTAACTTGGGCAGGTCTTCATCATACCTGAATATCCTCATCCGGGTATATCTGTCAGATTGAATTCCCAAGCTGTTTGTGAAAGAAAAACTTACCTCAACATCAATAATATTATCGTAGCCCTGTAGTTCGTCTCCGGGAATAGTTATTGAAAAATACCAAAATTTGGCTGAAAGTTCATTAGAGTTAAAAACAATGGTTGATGAAGCATCTTTAACAGGCAAACTGTTATCAAACGGTTGTATATCTATATCCGGATCTACCTGAGATTTATGAGAAAAAAGTTCATTAAAAGCGCTGTCGCTATATGAAGAAAATACAATTGGAGAACCAAATACGGAATCAGCAGCATTTTTTATCCTAATATCTATGGGGTCAAGATAAAAAGAGTTAAATGGATAATAATCAGCTTCATGAGCAAATATGTGTATTGGAATACCATTTAGGTTTACGCTCTCATCCGTTTTTTTCATTCTCCAAGGGGTATCGGCAAATATCTCAAAGCCGATCTCGTTTACCTGTTTAACTTCAGTTACTTCTTCATCATTATCGTTTTGGCTATGCCTATCATTTGTTATATTATTCTTTTTTACAACCTGTGCGGAAGATGACATGGTTGATATGCAATAAAACATTAATAAAATTATAGTTCTCATAGTTTTTCTTAATTTATAATATCGGAATTTAAAATAATTTATTTAATCAATTTACAAAGTTATGTTCATTTAAAGACGTACATTTTTACCCATGTTTTTAATATGTTTTTATATGGAACATCTGAAATGACACCATGGTCTTTGATGTATTCTACGAAAGGATCTCCATTTGAATCTTCCGGCGCTAAAGTTGCATGGTTTTTCCCATCAAATTCCACTAAAGGATAACCTTCCTTTTCACTTAACTCTTTATCAAAGTTAGGAGTCGCCTTAATCCATTTTCCATCTAAATATAATTCGGTATAGCCGTGATAAGCAAAAATATTGCCGCCAAGAATTTTATTTAATGATTTTGTATTTTTATGATTATTAATATCAACAAAATGAAGTCTGGAAGGGATACCTGATGCCCTGGCAAAGGACGCTAATAAAATAGCTTTAGGTATACAATACCCATGCCCTCGTTTTAAAGTTCTGCTGGATTTCATAAACGAGCGATAAAACTGAAACCAGTTAATTTTTCCTTTAGGTGTTTTTTGTACTACATATTTGATCTGATCTCTGACATAATAAAAAAGTGCAACAGCTTTCCGGGTTAGATCATCTTCAGGAATGGACTCTGTCAATTCTCTTGCTTTATTAGTAACTATATCCTTCTTCCAGTCCATATAGTAGGTTGGTTTTAAATATATACTCAGGTCTGTTTTTGGATTACTCATTACTTAAAATCAATAATATAAATTTTGCCACGAAGACACGAAGACACAAAGTTTCACTAAGTTCATATCAGTTTATCGGGTATCGGTTATCAGTTGTCGGTTAATCGGTTTGCCGGGTTTTTTAATTAAAAAAAATCAAATTGAATCTACTCAAAAAAGTTATTTTTACTTAACCGCAGAGTTCGCATAGAAGACGCAGAGAAACGCAGAGATATACAAAGCATTGAAAATCAAAACTCTGTAGCTCTCTTCGGTAAAAAAAATTCATTTTTATACTTTTTTGAGTGGGCTCAAATTTACAGAAAGCAAATTTATCTGAAAACCAAAAACTGGTAATCCGATAAACTGAAAACTGATAAACCGAAATATCTCGCTACTCTTTACTCACTAATAACTGATTAATTACTTAATTTCAATACCCAACTTATTCATTAGTTTCCTTGTTGGAATGCCATTGTTATCAAATCCTCTTATTTTATAATACTTATTCAGCATTTTATCCAGTGGAACTGTTCTCTTCTTGGGATCGCATTCTCTGCCCTCTGTAAGGAACCTCCCGGGAAGTGTATCATCCTTCCTTGAAATACCTTCCCGTGTGTTCATATATCTCTCCAGAACATGTATTCTCTCCCCTGCTTTCACGAAATCAGAGTTGGAGATCTTTATACCCGTAACAGTAGACCAGAGGTTTGTGTATAAGCTGAAATCAGTAACCATAATAGCTACTTTAGTCAGGTTTCGCATCAGAAATTGAAGTATGAATTTTGGGGTAATTTTCGTCAGGGGAGCTTCAAGTAAATATGCGAATGCTGTAAAGAGGCATGTTTGGGATGAGTTTATGCAACAGTATAGATCCTCCAAAAACTTGACAAAATCTGCTTTCCCTCTTGTTGAATATGGATTCATTAAACTCAGGAAAACTTCCATTACAAAAAGAGATGTAGAAAGATGGCATCCCCCCCGGTTGGCTACGGCATAGGAAAGCCCCAAGCCAAAACTGCCACGCGGGTCATAAGCAGCTATCTCAAGGCCCTTTACATGAATTGCAAAGTCCTTACCACCATATTTCTCCGAAAGCGACCTTGTTCCAAGCGCTATATCCTTACCAAGTCCATTGCCATAGGCGATATCTTTTAAGATCCCGGCAACACCTCCTGGAGAGCCAAATTTAAGATCTGATTTCACCAGTCCCTTTTCAGTTGCTTCCATAACCCATCCGATAGTATTTCCAGCGGATATCGTGTCCATACCTAATTCTCCGCATATCTCATTCCACTTTGCTATTATAATGGTGTCAAAGACACCGATATTTGCTCCCAGAAGGCCAACAGTCTCATATTCAGGGGCTATCATCTCTTTTCCATCAAAATTGCCCTTTTTACCGCATAATATTGTACAGGGCTTACAGGGGTGGTGCTTTGTGTCAAATTTTTCCTTTACATCCTCACCGGATATTTTATATGCTTCACCGGACATCCCTTTAGTGAAGTTGTTAATTGGAAGAATACCACCGGCATTACTGAGATTAACATTGGCGGGTGTTCCAAAATTCCTGTATAGGATGGACATGTAATTGGAGTTAATATACTTTGTTGCTGTTTTTTTCAGCTTTTTAAATCTATCCTTTTCCACAGGGACTATCTTATATTCTCCTCCGATAGCAAGTATTGCCTTGAGCATTTTTGAGCCCATTACAGCGCCCATACCGGTTCTTCCAACGAATCTTGTTCCGGAGACAATATTCGCAAACCTGACGAGGTTTTCACCTGCTGGTCCGATTACTGCTACACCACCCTTATTACCTAACATGGACTGAGCACTTGTTGAATCCTCACCCCAGATCCCTGCTGCACTTTTGAACTCAACCCCATGAGATGTGACCTCCAGATACACAGGACTTTTAGCCGTTCCTCTAATAAGTATGCCATCCCATCCGGCTGTCTTAAGATTCATTCCAAAAGGGCCACCGCAGGATGCCGTAGCCATGATCCCTGTCAAGGGAGATTTCGTTATTGCCTCAAACCTGCCGGTACATGGAGCGCCTGTCCCCATTAGGACACCGGGCATAAACGCTATGATATTGTCCTCACCAAGCGGGTCTGTTCCTGGGGGAATTCTGTCATATATCAACTTAAGCCCCAGCCCCTTACCGCCAAGGTACATTCTTCTCTCTTCTTTGGTAACATCATATACCTTATATTCCTCTTTGGAAAGATCTACTTCCAATACTTTATTGCCGGTGCCTATTATTTCTTTCATGGTTATTGTTTTTCTATGAAGTTAAAACATAGCTTAGCATATTTATTTGCTGGATGAAATTCCTTATTATTTCAGATTCTTCAGGTATTTTCCTGTATATTATCTGTTTCCTGAGTTTTTTATACTTGACACTACACTGGCTTTCCAACATTTTCCAGCTTATTGGAAGTTCAGCTTCAACTTATCAGCAAGCCGCAACGAAAGTGCCATTATAGTTACTTGAGGATTAACACCTGGTGAGTCTGGCAAAACAGAGGCATCGCATACATAAATCCTGTCAGAGCCAATAAGCTTCAGGTCTGCATCCACTACTCTACCCATTCCTGCGGTTCCCTGCGGATGGAACCCACTAACAACCAAGCTCTTCAAACCCATACGATCAGGTCTTAGCTCTTCCAGTTCCTTTGGATCGTCAAATTCCTTCTTCCACTTGCCCACAAAAGGTAAAAGAACGCGTTTTGCACCGGCAGCAAAGAAAGCCTTTGCAATTAATATATCACCTGCTATCATATCTTTGGCATCTTCCGGATGAAGCTTATATCTTATCCACGGGAATGAATTGAGCTCGAACAGGCTTCCCTCTCCCCTGTCACGTACCATAAGCCCGAAGCTCGACAGGTAAGCCGTTCGTTCAAGCCACCAGTTAAATGCTTTTCCGCTGACCGATAGTATCGGAGCAGTCAGACTTTTTGGTGTATGTATCCCCTCAAATGTTATAAATGGCAGCTCGGGAGGATGATATCCTAACCCCTGCGGTATACCGCCTTCCCCGTGGAAATGGTCGGGAAACCATGCATAGACCTTGTTAGCAGGGTGTATCTTGAGGTGCTTACCAACTTGAGAAAGTTTAGACCCGAGGCGATTCCTCTTCAGCAATCCCGGAGTAAATAATGCTCCCCCCGAGATTATCAAAGTTTTGCAACTTAATAATCGTTCACCTTCAGAGCTTTTGATCTTGACAAGGACTTTATCCTTTCTTTCATCAATCTTTATAACTTTGGTATTGATCAGCAACCGGGCTCCCGCTTTCACAGCTTGCGGCAGGTAGGAATAATCGGTACTTTGCTTTGCCCCGGTGGGACATCCGAAGCAACAACGTCCTGATCCCGTACACTCTGGAGCATAGCGGGGAAGAACATAAGCTCCCGGTCTGTTCAAAGCATTTAATCCTTTCTCAAAAAGTTCAGAGGATTTACTAAACAACGACCTTGACGGAACACATACACCTATCTGTGACTCAACCCTGTCCATAAAGAGATCCAGTTCTCCTTCTGCAAAATGCGTCCCCAACTGTTGATCCCAAAGAGCTAAACATTCTTTAAGCGGTCTCAAACATGTTCCGGAATTTATTGAAGTAGTGCCTCCTACCGTGTTGCCTGCCAACACTAATAACATCCCTCCGTTATAGGAAAGCGTAAGTCCCTGCCCGATATAATATTTTTCGAGAATACGGGGAGCTGTACCGGATTCCAGGATATCGCCTTTCTCAATAATTGTTACGCTCATTCCCTTACGGCTTAGCTCAAGAGCCGCAGGAGCTCCACCTGCACCTGAGCCAATAATAATCACATCCGAATGACCTTCCGTATCAATGTCCTTTCCCAGATCAAGTCCTGACAAGGGATGTTTCCATGCCTTGGGGGGTTCCTTCTCAATGATCGCCTCCTTCAATGGTGCCAGAACAAAGACACCCATTATTTGAATATAGGAAATCCGGTGTTCCCTGAGGCATTTTAGATAGATATCAAATGTGGACTTCGATAAATTTCCTGCCTTTGAGAACCTGAATAAAATAAACAACGGTCCCAACCATTCTGTTATCCATAAAAAAATGAAATAAAACCACCTGTGAGGCATAGGATACCTGCGTGCACGCGCTAGTCCCTGTAACCTCTTTGTCTTAATATTTTCTACAGGCACTCCAGCCTGAAGAAGCCAACGTTCACTAAAGGAGTATTGCATTTGAATTAAAAAGGTAAAAGTAAAAAGTAAAAAGTAAAAAAGTAAAAAAATTTGTTAATCCATTAAAAATTTCACAGCATGTTCGTGTATTTTAAGTTCAACCGGTGCATAACCGATAAACTCGCCATCCATATCAACAGGGCATTCAGCCCATCCCCCGGCCCCTTCCCTAAGGGAAGTGGAGAGCCTGCGCGCTGGAACTCCCTCTCCTTCGGGGAGGGCCGGGGAGGGGTCCAGCGGTTCAATCCGGCAGGAACGTACTTGTTCATACCGAACCTCCGGATGTTCCAATATCTCACCTTTTCTTATTCTCGATATGTTTTTAATGTAATCTATAAGACTCATATTCCCGAAAATTACAATCTGTATCTTACCATTGGAAACATCAGCCTGGGGAGCGATACATATACCACTCCCAAAATATCTGCCATTTGCCATACACAGGCATAAAATAGGGCCTTCCCATTGAAATGAATCACTTGTTAATCGAATCTTTTTGTGCTTAAATGTAAGAAAGGATTGAATAATAGCTTTATTATACGTTAAATAGGGCCCCAGTATCTTACTGCTTTTATTAACTGTTTTAACTACCAATCCTCCAATCCCGAGGTCTGTTATATTAATATAATATCTTGTCCTGGTTTCTCCTGCGAACGATCTATATTGAACTTCTCCAATATCAACAGGTTTAATCCGATCATTTTCAATCTGCTCAGCAAGTTGCTCAATGTCTTTTCTCATGCCTATTGTCCTGGAAAAATCATTCCCGGTTCCATAAGGCAATATTCCTACCGTAACATTATCACGAAGTGATTCGTCACTATTCATATAACCATTTACAACTTCATTTATTGTACCGTCACCTCCTACAGATATCAAATAATCAGCCCTGTCTTTTATAATATTCCGAGCTAGATGAATAGCATCACCAGATCCACTTGTTTCACAAAAGTTTATCTTGTATTGTTCAGATAATCTTTGATTGATCTGATGTTTTAACTGATCTTTTCTTTTCAGCTTTCCGTGAAGAATAAACGAAATTGTTTTCATAAAAAATCAATAAATAACAGCTTGCCCCGATGGATATAGGGGAATTAGTACGAATGTACGAATGTTTATTTATTCATAAAAATAAATCGTTTAATGATTAAAAAATATTGAGTATATCTGTATGTTAAAAAGTAACGTTACTGTTCGGGGAGTATTACCACATAGGCACATAGAACACATAGTAATTCACATAGAGTATTATGTACATTACCGTATTCCTATGTGTTTTCTATCTATGTGCCCTATGTGTCTATGTGGTAAAAAAGTATAACCCGAACAGCAACAAAGTAACAATTATTCTTTTAAATATGAGATGTAAAATATAGCGTTTAGCTATAATTTCTGTCAGAGAAAATTGGAAATTTTCCCTTAATAATTTCACCCATAGATTTATTTTCAATTTTACTTTCCATCCAGCTAATAAAATCAAAGTATTCCAATGCTTTGCGCTCAAAGGGCGCCTTTAATCTCTCAGAGAGTTCTTTTTTTAGCGGTATCAGGGCTTTAACAAGGTCTTTGTTGGTGCTGATATTGCGAATTTGTTCCTTGAAAAAATTTATAACTCTGTATTCAAAATCATAAATACGGTTTCTTTTAAGGAAAAAGCTGTAGGTGGTTATGATAAGTTTCTCAAAGTTATCATGCATTTTATAATTATCAAAGCTTTGTTCATGATATATAATAAGGTTAAGTATCATGGCAAAGCCGTATAAATCCTGCCTTCCATCTTTTCCTTTATCTTTCATTATGGGATTTAACCAATACAATGCATTAGTATAATCCTTTAAAGCGAAATAAGCATTTGCTATACGCAGGTGCAGCATTAATTCATAATATTTATTCATCTTTCCCCGAAATAGTGTAAGACATTTCTTTATTTCAGGTATGAGCGCAATGGATTTCTTGAAATTACCTGTTTGATTGTGCAACGCTAAAAAAATGTTGTAATACCGGGTATTAATAGCAGCTTCAATCCTTTTGTTCCTGGCTCTATGAAATTTTTCAGGTATTTCCTTAAGTTTTTGTAAATTAGAGAAAAACGCTTCGGAATTATTATCCAGGGTAAACAAATAATAATTAAGTGCATTAATATAATTTATTGGATTTTCGTTTATGAGAGCTGGGTGAGATTCCAGCAATACGATCCATTTTTCACAGAAATAATAACCGCTTCTGTATTCTCCGATTACATGAAAAAAAGCGGAATATATATTGTAATAAAGCAATTTTGCTTCTATTGATTGAGGCATCTCATAACCTTTAACCAGTGGGTGTTTAAAAATCTCTTTGATAAGCTCAACATCCTTGCGGGTTCTTATCAGACTTTCATTTTTCGTAAGATCATAGAACCTGGATAATAATTGATGGTGTTGATGTTTTTCATTGATTAATTTAAGAATTTGACCTTCGTCATTGATGACGTTTTGTAAATAATCTGCTATTTTACCCGAAAAATATATCAATTTCTCCCATTTAATTATTTCAAGCAAAAGAGACTGTTTTTCAAAATTTTTGGCGATTTTTTTTGCCTTGGCAATTAGTTTAGCACATTGTTTGTACAGGGCTTTTTTGTAAAGGATTTCTATATCCTGTAAAAGCCCTTTAATCTGCATATCTGCTGAACTCTCAGCATGATAGTTGCGCAAGGATTTTAATATGAGGTTATAAAGATAATTTTTTTCTCTCGAAAAATTCTTCACCCAAATTTGACCTGAAAATTGTTTAATGATCTCATCTTCATTAAATTTCTTTTGTTTATTTATGGCAGTATACAATTTTAGATAATTTGGCTTTTCATCATTGCAATGTTGTGAGGCAAATTTTTTAAAATAACTTTTTTCGGTTTGATCCAATGATTTTATAAGATGAAATAAATTTTCTGAAGATTTCATGATTTGTAATAATAAATATCTATTATTTATATAAACCCGTTGTTATTCCTGTGTTTTATTTTGGTTTTGGCTTTATAAATATGAATATGAAATGTAAAGATAGGGGAATTTTGGTTTGGAGATAAAAATTAATTAGTAAAATATTGTACTAAATTTTACATAATTAATAAAGAACAAAATTTTTCAATCTTTAATTTTTCAAATTATGAAAACCCGCAAAATTATTCTCGGTTCTGCACTGGCAGTATCTATTTGTATATGCTTTCAAAATGAAGCAATTTCACAAGCTGGTCAGAAATATGCAATTAGCGGCAATAATCTTACCAGCAATGACCGGTTCGGGTCAAACAATTATGCCGGCATTAACATCTATACTAATTCCATCCAGAGAGGAATTATTACTCAAGACGGCTTGTTCGGATGGGGTACAACAACTCCCTCGGCATTTTTTAATGTTTCCGGTGGTGATGCTTTGTTTGAAATGAATGTTACAATAGATAGCTTGCTTTCGGTAGGTTCGCTTATAGTCAATGGTGTTTCCCAATTCAATGGTTTAGCTTATTTTGGAAACCTAACTGTTGATGGCGCCAACAGCAGCTTCAGTTCTTCAACCAGGATAATAGATTTCCTCAATACCAACCTCCTGACAACAGCCAACATCACTGCCGACACAATCACCGGTAATGTTATCAATACAAATTGTTTTTCAACAGGACAAGGGCTTCTAAATAGTTTACAGGTAACCGGGCAAACGCAGACAGGCAATCTTATTGTTGATGGTAACACCCAGCTAAACGGTTCAACAACCGCAGATACGATGCATGCCGGTACAGGAAATATCGAAACATTAAATGTTGATGATGGGTACGCAGGAACATTGAATGTTGACACATTGATTGTTGATACTGGGCACGTAAGGACGTTGCATGCAACGTCCCTGCATTCCGACACCATACAGGGAACCTACATAGACGCCACCACGTATCTGCAAAACGGCTTGCCATTGATCTCATCTCCCTGGCAGAATAACGGGAATGATATAAACTACGATGCGGGCAACGTAGGAATAGGCATTGACACTCCTCAATACGACCTTCATGTGGATGGCGATGCCGTGGTTACCGGTTCCATAGGCACAAAGAACCTGTTCGTGGCAAGGCATATAAATATAGGCGATTTTACAATCAAGAACGGAGCGATGTTTCCCGGGCAAAAAGACTCGATCAGTTCACCGAAAGAAATAGTAATTGAATCAGGTGAAAAGATAAGCTTTAGCACAGACACGGTAGTTGCAATGGAAGCTTTTGAATCAAGAACAGTAAAAACCGATACAATAACTACCCGGAAGATCAAGGTCAAAGGAATGACTATTGACGGAGCCAACAGCACGATAAGCTCTACTTACGGAAGTATAAGCTTTGACGATGAAAACCTTATCACAACCGGCTCAATTGGAGGGCGGAACCTTTACGCACAAAATTCAGTAAACATAGGCGCTTTTAAATTTATAAACGGTGCTATACAGCCAGGACAAAAAGACACTATCAAATCTCCTGCTGAGATCGTAATAAGGTCAGAGGCAGAGAAAATAAGCTTTAGATCAGATACGGTTACAGCAAAAAATGCATTTAAAGCCCAAACCGTTGAAGCTTCAATAGGAATAAAAGCCCCTGAGATTGAAACAGACACACTCAAAGCAAAGACTGTAAAAACCGATAGCGCTATTGAGGTAGCCAACGGGCTGGTCATTGACGGTATCAGCAGCAGGATAACAGCGCCTGGCGGGAACATTTATTTTGATGATGAGAACCTGATCACAACAGGGGCAATAGCTAGCCAGGATCTTTACGTGCAGAGAGCCATTAACATAGGCGATTTCAAGTTCAAGAACGGAGCCATACTTCCGGGGCAAAAAGACACTATCAGTTCTACTAAAGGAATTGTGATCGAATCTAAAACAGAAAAGATACAACTAAGCTCTGATACCGTGACTGCTGATAAGGCATTTAAAGCCCAAACCGTTGAAGCTTCAATAGGAATAAAAGCTCCTGAAATTACAACAGACACACTTAAAGCAAAGACCGTAAAAAGCGACAGCGCTATTGAGGTAGCCAACGGGCTGGTCATTGACGGTATCAGCAGCAGGATAACAGCGCCGGGCGGAAATATTTATTTTGATGATGAAAATCTTATCACAACCGGGGCAATTGCAAGCCAGGATATTTACGTGCAGAGAGCCATTAATATAGGCGATTTCAAGTTTAAGAACGGAGCCATACTTCCGGGGCAAAAAGATACTATCAGCTCCACGAAAGGAATTGTGATCGAATCTGAAACAGAGATGATACAGCTAAGTTCTGATACCGTGACTGCAGATAAGGCATTTAAAGCACAAACCGTTGAAGCTTCAATAGCGATAAAAGCTCCTGAAATTGAAACAGACACACTTAAAGCAAAGACTGTAAAAAGCGACAGCGCTATAAAGGTTGCCGGAAGCGGATTAGTCATTGATGGCATCAACAACCGCATAACAAGTGCAAGCGGAACGATTAGTTTTGCTGATGAGGATTTGGTAACCACAGGTTCACTTGAGGCAAATAATGTAAAAGGTAGTGGAGGTAGTTTTGACAGTTTACATGTTCTTGATTCTATTCACATCGGTAATTCTTTATGGTTAGGAGGAGCTACTGGGAATATTGACAATCGTATTTATTCGGATAATGGTGCCTTGGTTATACAATCCAATCCTAACTATATTTATAATACTGTTTTTAGTTATAATCATTCGGGTAAAGTTGGCATTGGAATAAAACATCCTTCTGCCAAATTACATGTTCAAGGCACTTTTAAGCTAAATGACGGCACACAGGATGACGGCTATGTTTTAACAAGCGATGCCGATGGAAATGCAAGCTGGCAGGATCCAGTAAATATCAGTGACGATAACTGGACAAGACCCGGAGGAAATATAATGCATACTGCACATTCAAATGATAAAGTAGGTATTGGTGTGGCCGATCCTCAGAAAAAGCTTGATGTTTCTGGAGCCATTAGAGCAAGTGATGAATTAATTTCCACTTCTACAGGAATAGGCCAAGCTAGGTTTGTTCGTGGCAATTATGGTGTTATTCATCGCAATGGTAGTGCTAATTATTATATCATGCTTACTGCTTCAGGTGACCAATATGGCAGTTTCAATTCACTAAGACCCTTTAGGATTAATATGGCTAGCGGCAATGTCTACTTGGGAAACAGTACCTTGGTTGCAGACCATTCTTCCGGCAATGTCGGCATCGGGACAACAAGCCCAAGTGCTAAATTAGATGTGGATGGATCCGCTTTATTTTCTGGCAATGTCGGCATTGGGACAACCAGTCCTGACACAAAATTGCATGTAAAAGGAGGATGGCTAAAAGTTGGTGACAATGGAACTGCTGCCAATGCAATTCAATTTGAAACACAGAGCGGATTTCATAGAATAGCGTTCAAAGAACTGAGATTTTTTGACTGGAATGTCGGAGAGATGGTAACGTTCAATGAAGGCAAAGTTGGAATTGGAACTACAGATCCTGCCGGAGCTGGATGTGCTGATGCATGCGGAAGAACCAAACTTGATGTAAGGGGGGATGCTAAGTTTGGTGAAGCAGGAAATTATGTCCGTCTTGGATACAATGGAGGAAATTCTGTAATTGATAATTACGGCACAGGTGGTTTGCTTATTAACTATTATAGCGGTAACGATGTTGCTATTGGAGGAGGAAGCTCAACGGTACGTATTAATGGCACACTTGAAGTTTGCAGTATACTAAGAGTTTTCCAGGACGGTTGGTGTGATTATGTTTTTGATGATAACTACCAATTAAGAACCCTCAACGAAGTAGAAAATTACATTAAAGAAAAAGGTCATTTACCGGATATGCCTTCTGAAGATGAAATTGAATCTAATGGTATTGACGTAGGTGAAATATCTTCATTACATCAATTGAAGATAGAAGAAATCCACCTGTATTTACTCCAGTTGAATAAAGAAATAGATAATCTTAAATTACAAAACGAATCATTAAGCAAACAATTAGAAACACTGAAAAAATAAAAAACATTGAAAAAAATTTTAATTTTTGTATTGCTATTATGCAATACTTCGTTGGTTTTTTCTCAGAGTAAAGAAAGAACAAACACTATGGGATTAGATATTCGTCTTATCAGAAATTCTAATATAGAAGCTCTTAATATTAATTATAATTTGACTTTTAAAAGACATAACATTAGCGTTGGACCTTTATTTAATATGTATCCTCTACTCGATCTAACTGATCCCCCATCTAATTATCCATTTTGGGGTATGAATATAGCATATTCTTTTTTCCCCAATAAGTCTTTATACTTTTTAGATCTATATTTTTTTATTGATTTTCAATTCGTTTCAATGAGCGATGATAGCGAATCATTAAAATTCTTTAACAGCAAAAACGATTATATTTTCCAGCCTTCATTAGGATATAGTTTTAATGCGTATTTAACAAAAAAACATAATTTATACCTACTGCATAGAATTGGGCTGGGTTATTATTATCGTTATTCTAAATTTGATAATTATAGGAATTCTTATTTGGCTGGTTTACTTTCACTAGGGCTTGGTTACAACGTCTTATTTATAAAAAAGGAAACTCGAAAAGATGAATAAATTTAAAATAATACTTATGAAAACATTTCAATCAATATTACTCATTGGTATCTGTATTTTTCTGACAAGTATTTCCTGTAAAAAGGATGAAAAAAAATACAGAAGTCACAAACAATGAAGTAGTTATAAGTGATTCGATAATCATTGATTCATTTACCATTAGTGATTCGTTATTTTGGGAATATTACAATATGACCCAAGCTTATGGTGAATGTGATAGTGA
>JBDRNO010000177.1:0-18108 GCA_043811005.1 Bacteroidota bacterium
TTGAACCTGAGAGGTTATACAGGTTACCTGGTCCCGCAGGAAGACCGGAATGGAGATATAAGAACAGTTTACATGGGAAATACTGGAGCTGCTGTAAATGTGGAACTGGATTTTAATGAGTTAATACGGTTCAATCCCAGGTTTCTACGCAATACCTTCAGGTTTAAAACATACTTTTTCGGAGATGCCGGAGTAATCAACTATAATTTACCCTATGAATCCCTTGTTTTTGCTGATATAAGAGTAGATGCCGGCATTGGTACTACTTTAACTATCCGCAAATGGGGACCCCTCCAAATGGTAAATCCTTTAACTATACGTTTTGATATACCGCTATTCCTTAACAGGGTGCCCGCCTTTGATGTGCCTGCGGACAGTGATCCAAAATACCTTAACTTCAGGTGGATAATCGGGATTAACAGGTCGTTTTAATGGGAGATGGATTATGAAAGGATGAATGTTGGCTAAACTTTACACACGAAAATCAACTTCACTGAAACCTTCTTATAACTTTAAAAAACGTTTCGTTGATATCGGGTGATATTTTGAAAAACAGGATCAAGGGAAAAAATATAAGTGAAATGACAATGCAGCGTATAATAATATCAGTTATATAATTGTCAAATTGGGGAATAAGATCTGTAACAAACAGTGAAATCAATAAAACAAGTATCCCCAAAAGTGTTTTGATGTTAAATGGTTGCATTCTTAATTTTGCTAAAACAAACAAGTAGTTTATCGAATGATAAAGAATGATGGATAATGCTGTTGCCATTGCGGCTCCTTCAATTCCATATATTGGGATTAGTAATAAATTTGTAACAATAGTAATTATCCCTAAAATAAATACAGCAATTGTATCAAACCGGTAATACTTGGAAACCATTATTATTAAACTGTTGACACCCATTATTATAGCAAATAACCTTGACAGTGCAATAAATAATATAACATATCTTCCATCAGCGTATTCAGGTGGCATAACTTTAAAAATATTTTCAATATTTGCCCAGATACAGATAAAAACAAATCCCCCTAAAAGTAACTGATTGATTGAGGTTTTTCCGTACAATTCATTTACCTTGTCAAACCTTTTGTTTTTCCAATCAGACGATATTATGGGAAATGAAATTCTATTAATTTCCTTGGCGGGAATAAAAACAAGAGCACTTATGTAAGTCGCAACAGCATATATTGCCGTATCAGACAAACCCATCAGAAAACCTATCATAATAATATCAATCCTGTTTACTATAATATTCGAGATGCCCGATAAAATTGAAAACAAACCATAATTGGCTATCAATTTTAATATTCTCGGTTTAAAATATTCTTTGTCCGGCTTAATATGGAATTGCTTGATCACAACCAAATATATTGAAAGTATTAACAAATTAATTGCAAACAAGTACACGAAGAGGAATAAGAAAATATCAAAATTGATATATCCGAAATAATAAAGTAATATATCGCCAGTCCATAATATCCTGATAAGGACACTCCTGAGGAAATTAGACAAAATCGTTCTGTACATTGCCTGGAGAAATGCCTCTAAAACCCCGCAATACAACATAAGAAATGTTAATGGAACAGCATAATAATAATTATTCAAAAATAGTTCAGATTGTTCCTTGTATTTGCTGATTATCACATCGTCAAGAACAATGTATAATGTAGTAATTATAAAAAAGCCAATAAGAGGAATTATTAAACCTAATAATAAAAAACCGTGATGTTTGTTATCATTTGTCTTAAAGAACGGGAAAAATTTGACTAATACCCTGTTAATACCCAATGAAGAGAATTGCATGTATATAGTAGCTATTGCAATCAAAATTCTCGTTAGCCCAAACTGTTGGGTATCAAAAACATTGGGAAATAATAATACAATATTCACATAACCAATAAATACACCTAGGTAATTGACTATTGAATTGAAAAATGCCTGTTTTTTTACTATTCCCAATTCTATATTATTTTATTGAGTTAAAAAAATAATGATAATAGTGAGCAAGTCCGCAATTTTAACTATAAAATTTGTAAAATGTTGCATAGCTTGTGAAATTCATGAGTAATCCAGGCAAATATGTATATTTGCCGTCTAAAACAGAAACAGCATAATGCTCTACATACTTTTACCAGCATATAACGAAGAGGCATCATTGGACAAACTCATTCCTAAAATTGACATTTATTTTAAAAACACGTTAAAGCTGGATTATCATATCATCGCCTGTAATGACGGTAGCAACGACAGCACATTGATCAAATTACAAGGTGTGGAAACCAACAATTATCCCATAACTATTATCAATCATAAATATAACAGAGGATTGGGCGAAACCATCAGAGATCTGTTTGAAAAAGCTGTAGAAATGTCAAATGAAAACGACATTATTATAAGGATGGATTGTGACGATACTCATGAACCTGAATTTATTAAAGGGTTGATAGATAAAATTAATCAAGGATACGATGTGGTAATTGCCTCAAGATTTGTAAAAGGCGGGGGACAGGAGGGATTGGAGGGCTTCAGGAAAATCATCTCTTTAATGGCTAATAAATTTATGAAATTTTTCTTTCCAATTAAAGGGCTAAAAGAATATTCATCGGGATACAGAGCTTATCGTGTCGGTATAATTAAAAAAGCTATAAATACTTTTGGCAACAACTTCATTCAATTAAAAGGATTAGGATTCACCTGTACACTGGAAAAGCTGGTGAAACTGAAAATATTAGGAGCGAAATTTGGTGAAGCTCCTTTTGTTCTCAGGTATCAACAAAAGAAAAGTGAATCCAAGATGGTGGCATCAATCACTTCCTTCGGCTATTTGATCCTGGTAATTTTGTATTACTGGCCCTTTGGTGGGTGGAAATCACAATTTAGGAAAAGAACAGCAACGACTCAACCTCATTAAATGCAGAAAACCATTAAAGATGTAAAAAACTTCTGGGAGAATAACCCACTCTTTAGCGGTGAAAGTGATTTCAAAGTTGGGTCAAAAGAGTTCTTCGAAGACCATAAAAAAACATATTATAACGATGTATTTGCCGGTAATTTTGATGATTCGCTTTTTATTCCAAAGAACTTAGAGAAGGCAACAGTCCTGGATTTAGGATGTGGTGTGGGATTCTGGACAATAGAGATTCAACAAAGAAGAAAATGCAAAGCGTTTTATAGTTGTGATATTACTCAAAAAGCGATTGATATTACAAAAAAGCGCTTAGAAATTTATGGACCTACAGCAAATCTGTCAATTCAAAACGCTGAAACCTTATCTTATGAAAATGGCTTTTTTGACCATGTAAATTGCCAGGGAGTGATACATCACACACCAAATACTGATAAAGCAATTCAAGAGATTGCAAGGATTTTGATAAAAGGTGGTACTGCAAGTATTTCAGTGTATTACAGAAACTTTTTATTAAGAAACTGGCCAAATTTCTCTTACATTGGAAAACTTATATCAAAACTGGGAGGCGGTTTAAAGGGACGCGGCAGAGAATCAATACTCAATATAAAAAATATTGATGAAATAACACGGTTATATGATGGAGAAAACAATCCTATTGGAAAGTCATATACTAAAATTAAAATAATGCAAATGCTAACACCTTTCTTTGAAATTGAACGCTCGTTTTGTTTCTTTTTTCCTGCCAGGGCTCTTCCAATAAAAATACCAAAACCATTTCACCGGTTTCTGGCAAAGAATATGGGTTTTATGTTACATCTAAATCTTATTAAAAAATAATCATGTGTGGTTTAGCCGGATTTTTTTCTTGTGATCATAATGACAGGGCGGTAATTATCAATTATATGCTAGATACTATCGCCCACAGAGGGCCTGACGATAGAAACAGCTTACATATTGATGATACATCATTAGGACATGTAAGATTATCAATTATTGATATTGAGTTTGGAAAACAACCAATGACCTCTGATGATGGCAGATTTACATTGATCTTTAATGGAGAGATATACAATTACCTGGAATTAAAAAAAGAATTATCTGTAAAAGGACACCGGTTTAAAACCTCATCAGACACTGAGGTCCTCTTGCATCTGTACATTGAATACGGCAAAGAAATGCTTAATCTGATTAATGGAATGTTTGCTTTTGTGATCTATGATAAAAAAGAGAAAATCTCATTTTTAGCACGCGACCATTTTGGAATAAAACCGTTGTATTATTATTGCGATAATGATGTTTTTGTTTTTGCCTCTGAAATTAAAGCTTTGCTAAAACACCCGCAAATAAATGCTCATGTCAATAATGACTCATTATTTGAATACTTAACTTTTCAGATGGTATTGGATGAGCAAACATTATTTAAAGGTATTCAAAAATTAGAACCCGCATCGTACATTACCGTTAGAGACAACAAAATAATCGAAAAAAAGAAATACTGGCAGATAGATTTTACTATTGATAATACTAAAAGTGAGAATGAATTTGCAGAAGAATTATTATTGTTGCTTGATAATTCTCTCTCTATCCAAATACGTTCTGATGTTCCCCTAGGTAGTCACTTGAGTGGTGGAACAGACTCCAGTATTGTCGCCACGCTTGGTTCTAAATACCATGGGGGTAATATTAAAACTTTTACAGGCAGCTTTAAAGAGGATATAATATATGATGAAACAAGGTATGCGAAAATTGTAAGCGATTCTATCAATAGCACTCATTATGAGATATTTCCCACTCATGATGACTTTGTCAATATCTTTGAAACCCTGGTATACCACATGGATGAACCTGCAGCCGGGCCGGGATTATTCCCACAGTATATGGTTTCCAAGTTAGCTTCTAAAGAAGTAAAAGTTGTATTGGGAGGGCAAGGAGGGGATGAAGTGTTTGGCGGCTATGCCAGATATGCCGTTGCCTATCTCGAGCAATGCCTCAAAGGGTCAATATTTGAAACCCAGGAGGAAGGCCAGCATGTGGTAACTTTATCTTCCATAATACCTAATATGGCGCTTCTTAAGGAATACACCGGTATGATAAAACATCAATTTTCTGATGGTATGTTCGGAGATATGGACAGGAGATATTACCGCCTTATTGACAGAGCTATAAACCTGAATTTCAATTATAACAAAGATTTCCTTAGTCAACGGAATGAAGATGTACTTTTTGGAAAATTTTCTGATATTTTTAACCATCCTGACACAAAATCTTATTTTAATAAGATGAATCATTTTGACATTAAAACATTGCTTCCTGCGTTATTACATGTTGAAGACAGAGTGAGTATGGCTGTTTCACTCGAATCAAGAGTCCCTCTACTAGATAAACGGATCGTTGAATTAGCTGCAAGAATGCCTCCAACAATGAAATTTGCAGGTGGAAAGACAAAATATATGCTCCTGCAGGCTGTCAAGGACATTCTCCCAAAGGAGATCATCAACCGTAAGGACAAGATGGGTTTCCCCGTACCTTTCAATGAGTGGCTGGCAGGTCCCTTAAAGGAATATGCGCTGGATATTCTTACAGGCAAAAGCGCAAGAGAAAGAGGGATCTTTAATATTGATCAGATTGAAAAACAAATTCAAACCAGCTCAAAATTTGGAAGAGGTTTATGGGGAGCTTTAAATATTGAAACATGGTATCGTAAGTTTATTGATTAATGTTATACATACAAACCAACTTAGAAAACCCCAACTGGTTAAAATATATCCTTCAGGAATTTAAGCGAATTAACTGCGCACTTTTTGATATTGAAATAATCAGTACAAATCAAAAAATAAATTCAAACTATATCATCCATTATTCATCAAAACCAGAAGGAAAAGTAAACATAGTAAACTGCTCTCATATCATGCCCAACAGGATGATAAGTTATATTAAAGATGACTTATTCGTATTACAAGGTACTGAAACAACTGATATGCTTTTTTCATGCAATTTTGATCTCCTGTGGAATTCATTTGTGTTTCTTTCCCGTTTAGAAGAATATGATCATGAAAATTCAGGTAAGAAAATCCATAGTTATTGTTCCAGGCACCCAAGAAAAGATAAAAACAGCTTTGATATTCCAATTGTTAACAAGCTCTTCAATATTCTTGAAGAATTGATCAAAAAGAATTTTCCATCTTTGAATTTTGGGAAAAGCGATAAACCAATTATAGAACTATCACATGATTTGGATTACCTTAATAAAACCTTACGGTTACGCATAAAACAGACAGCATTTAATACTTACAATACTATCAGGTCTATTTTTTTACCCATTTCATTTTTATCCAATTTAAAGAAAACTATTTTGTTCTTTTTCACATCTCCATCCTACTGGTGTTTTGATTATTGGGAAGAACTTGAGAAAAAATATAACAAACGCTCAGTGTTTTACGTTTATGCAAATACTTTACAAAAAAATTTCAAAAGCAGGTTAATTGACCCTTCCTATAAGATCAATAATAACAAGAAATTGATAAATAAACTTAAATACCTTATTGACGAGGGTTTTGAGATAGGACTTCACGGAAGTCTACAGAGTGCTGCAAATGAAAATCTACTTAAAACAGAAAAAGAATTGTTAGAAAGTATGTTAGGAAAAGAAGTTATAAAAACAAGGCAACATTGGTTAAGTTATGAAGAAAACAAAACCCCATATATACACAATAAATATTTCAAATTTGATTCATCAGTTGCATGGAATGACAGAATGGGCTTCAGGGCAGGATGTGCAAGCATGTACAGACCTTATGACCATAAAAATCAAACTGCTTTTGTTTTTTTCGAAATACCACAAGTGGTAATGGATTCAAACATTTATGATTATGGGGCAAAACATTTAAAAAACCTGAAAACAAAAGCAATATCTTTTATAAATGAATTGAAAAACTATAAAAGTGCTCATGTTGCAATTTCTTGGCATCAAAGAGTATGCTGTAGTGATTATAACTGGCATGGTATATACGAAAAGATTTTAAGTGTTGAAAAAAATAATTTTTAAAGCATTAATATTCCAAAATCATGATTAGGATACGTACTTTAATAGGAAACATACCATATATTGGCAGATATATTTTCCCTCAAACCACTATTACAGATATAAATACGAGATTCAAAGATTATCTGAGAAGATGGGGATATGCGATTTAAAATAATAGTATAACATTGAATATTTATAAAGAAATATTAAAGCAAAACATACCCAAGTTATTGAATTTATACGATCTTGACCCTTCTTCAATAACTTACGGCAACGGTGACAGGTTATTCTGGGGGTGGAAGGTTTCCGACTTCACAAATGCAACAATGCAGGGAGGTGTTAATAGCTTGGCAATTGCTATCAAGCTCGACATTGTGGATAATAAAGAATTTATCCTAAAGGTAATTGATGGGGCAATAAAAGCTATAGATTCAGTCAAAGATAAAAAAGGCGCTTTACAAGAGGCATACCCCTCAGAACATTCCTTTTGCGTTACAGCTCTTGTAGCTTTTGATGTTCTTTCTGCTATAAAACATCTGAATAATGAGATATCTTCTGAAAAGAAAAACGAATATCTAGGTATTATCAAGCCATTAATTACTTTTATTACTGAAACTGATGAAGACCATGCAATCATATCAAATCACCTGGCTACTGCCGTTGCTGCCATAATTTTATGGAACAGGCTATATAATGACAACAATTACAGGTATAAAAAACTACTTGATATAATTTACAAAAACCAATCAAAAGAAGGTTGGTACAAAGAATACGATGGCGCTGACCCCGGATATGAGACACTATGTTTATATTACCTTTCATCAGCATTTTACAACTCAAACAATGGTTTAGATGATATAAGTGATTCTCAAAAAAGTATTCATACCCATGTAAACACCAAAGAAGAAACAGGGAAAATTAAACTTAAGGAAAGTATAATTAAATCCGCCACTTTTCTTAAGCACTTTATACATCCCGACCATACAATAGGCGGATTATACGGATCAAGAAATACTGAGGTCTATTACCCGGGTGGGATTATTGCTCTTTCTAATCTTTCGAATGATTTTGCTCTTATAGCTAAAGAGTTAGAAAAAGGCATAATAAACAGCAACCACCTTCTGCCACAAAATATCGATAGTGGAAACTACATACCATATATCAACTCTTATGCCTATGCAGCATTGCATTATGATAAAAATAAAGATATAATTAATTCAGGTACTGAACAAACAGTGTTCGAGAACACCTTTGAAAAAGATTTTAAAGAAGCAGGTATATTTTTAAAATCAAGTAAAAACTATTTTGTTATTATCAGTTACAAAAAAGGCGGTACCTTAAAAGTATTCAATAAAAAAAATAACAAAATTGACATTGAAGATGGAGGAATATACGGGGAATTAAAGGATGGTACAAAATTTTCTTCTCAGGCATTTGTTGATGCAAAATCATTCAATAATTATGAAATAAGGGTAAATTTCTACAAGCTAAATAATGCCTATCCAACCCCCTCTTCTTTTATTATCCTAAGAATATTAGCATTTACATTTTTTAAATCTTTAACAATAGGTAAATTTTTTAAGAAATATATTGTCAGAAAGCTTATGAGAAGTAAGAAAAGAGTTAATGGTAGAGGCATAAGGAAATTTATTTTCGAGGAAGAAAAAATATTCGTTGAAGAATCAATCATCACGCCAAGAAATTTGAAATTCATAAAGCACATTGGGAAGTTTAGAGCAATCCATATGGCCTCTTCTGGCTACTTTTTAAAACAAATATTAGAAGAACCTGTTAAATCACAAATCGTAGAATTTAATAATGTTAATTCCAAGATTTAAACCTCATTTTAACCATAAAGAACTTATTGCAGCGTTGACGCCATCTAAAGGCAACATTGAAAAGTTTGAAAAAGAGTTTGCCGGAAAATTTGAATGTGAATACGGAGTAATGTTTCAGCATGGAAGAAGTGCTTTATATGCACTATTAAAAATATGGAACTTAGAAGATGCTGAAGTAATTTGTCCTGCATATACATGCGTAGTAGTGCCAAATGCAATTGTTCTTTCGGGTAATATACCTGTCTTCGTAGATTGTGAAAAAGGGAGTGTAAATATGAGTTATGATTGTGTTAATGATGCTATAACTTCAAAAACCCGTGCAATTGTAGTAACTCATTTATTTGGTTATCCTATGGATGTTTATAAAATTGAAACAATAGTAAATGAAGCTGAGAAAAAATACAAACATAAAATATACATCATTCAGGATGTTGCTCACTCGTTTGGTGCTAAATGGAAAGGGGAACTGGTAACAAAATTTGGTGATGCAGCTTTATTCGGTTTAAACATCAGTAAAATAATAACTTCTATCTTCGGAGGAATGATAATAACACATTCAGAAGAAATCTACATGAAACTAATATCATATAGGAATAAGAATTTGAAAAAAGGGGGAATAATTAAAACATTAAAAAGATTTATCTATCTCATTAGCACTTATTTTGCTTTTAACAGATATTTATATGCTTGTACCAACTGGCTTGAAAGAAATGAATTTTTGGGAAAGCTCGTTAAATATTATGACGAATTCACAATATATTTCCCCTCTGACTGGGACTTATTACCTTCTGAAATAGAAGCAAGAGTTGGGCTGATGCAATTATCAAAATATGATGAGATTATATCAACAAGGGTACAGAATGCAAAATCTCACATAGAAAAATTAAAACATAATAATCAAATACAATTATTTCCACATATCGAAGGTTCAACATATAGCCATTTTGTAGGATTAGTTGACAATAGGAATAATTGGCTTAACGAATATCGCAAAAAAGGAATTCAATTAGGGAAATTGATTGAATATTCTGTCCCCGAAATGAAAGTATATATTAAATACAAACAAAGAGAATATCCTGTTGCAAAATATTACGCAGAACACACAGTTAACTTCCCTGTTTGGTAAGAACATAACTTCGTAATTTGATTAAAAATCCGATAAAATAAATTAATAAATATATTATTGAAATCTGATATTAAAATAATAAAAATGCAGCCTGAACATATTAAGTATTTGGCTGAAATCCATTACACATCATTACAAAACGATTATTTGCCATCATTAGGTATTCATTTCCTGAAATCTGTATATTATCCTTCAATAAATGATTCAAAACATGCAATTACCTTTATTGCAGTTAAGGACAGTATGCCAATAGGGTTCGCTACTATTGCTCACGACAGTGAAGAATTTATAAAAACAATTATGAAAAAAATATTAATCCGGTTTTTATTTTATGGAGTAATAACAGCTATAAAAAAGCCTTCATTTCTTTTATCAAGCTTTGATTTGTTTTCTTCTGTGATAAAAAGCAAACCTGATACTGTTAAAGGAGAAATTGCATTTATTGCAGTTAAGAAAGATTATCAAGGTCAAGGTATTGGTAAAATTTTAGTTAAAGAAGCATTAGTATATCTTAAAGATATTAATGTTAAATATTGTAAAACAAAAACACTAAAGAAAAATAATAATGTAATTAATATGTACGAAAGTATGGGGTGGAAAATTCGTGAAAGTTTTAAACTTATTGGCAATGAATATGTAATAATTGTGAGTCCGTCAATTTTTTAAACTATGGTAATTGACCACTGCTGTCCGATAAAAAAGTAATATTACATTAATCAAATAACTAATGACTAGTGTGTTGATTTGAAAAAGTAAAAAATGAATGATATCAAAAAGTTCATAGATAAGTTTGGCTGGTTTGGGTTTGTTCGTTTTTTAATTTATCCGGGTACCGTATTGATCACAACTCCTTTAAGGTTGCTGCAAACATTGTGGAACTGCAGAAAACTAATTTATGAAAGGAGGGGAAATTACGCCCATTTTAACTTCATTTCCGGATTAAATTGTTTTTTCTACAGGACTGGCGCAATTAACTTGTATCGCCATGGCAGAAGAGGCAGAAGCCCCACCTTAGGGCTTGGGAATTATAACATGGCAAGGTGGTTCTACTATTCGATACCATCATTGTATGCCTACTGGAAAGCTCCTAATATCACTGTTCTTGCAGGAATGTTCGTATGGTTGTTTTCACATCTGGTGTGGCTCAATTCTATGGAATCTTCCTGGATATGGATATGTATTGTAATAGCCGCAGCATTGATCAGTACAAATTTCTATGCAAACACTTTCAGGTTTCAAAATTACAATGTGCTCGGCTGGATGTTCTTCCCTGCAATTATCTGGGCAATATTTCTTAAAAACTGGATAATAGTCAGTGTATTATTATTTCTTGCAAGTTACGGAAGTTTTACCGTTGTTTTTATTACAAACATCCTGTTATTAGTTCTTTCCATAATTGAATTTTCTTTTTTCCCCTTATTGGCTGCAATACCTGCTACCGTTAAACTGTTAACTCATTTTTATCCGTTTATAGCTGTAGGAGGAGCAAAAGAGACAATTATTAGTGTGGCAAAAGCAATCGGGATAACAAGAAAAAAAACAAAATACAAACGCAAAAGAAAAGGACGGAAATTAGGCCTTCTGGAAATATATCACCTTTTATTAAATATCCAGTTTATACTTTTTTGCTATTTTCTTTTTGATGACATCCCCATATTATTATTAATTGGATTTGGAATATATATTGTTAATGCAATTTTCATGAGATTTGCAGATGAGCAGTCCATCTATATAATGATGCTAAGCTTGGCAACTGCTTATCTTCTCTCAAATAAAAGCTTCCTGTTATTGGGATCTTACTGGTTAATGTCATCGCCATTGCCATTATTAATTGGATTTGATGTTTATAAAAATGTTTTAGATGTTGTCCCTGAAATGGGTCCCTTTCCTGTAAAAAAGTTAATTTTGAATATGGAAAAGGTTCTTGAACCCATAAAACATGGTCAAAAAATTTTAATGGCATTTAATGACCCTAATGGTATCTATGAAAATATCTTTGATGGATACAGGCATCTAATAGAACTGCCAAATTATATCTCTACTATAAAAGAAATTCACTTATTACCTGATTGGTGGGGGGTATTGGACCTAAACTATGAAGGAGCTCCGCAAATCTGGGGAAGGGACGTTGAATCAGTCAAAAAAAATATGAAATATTGGAAAGCTGATTACGTTATCATTTACCAGGAAAATAGTCCAGAAATAGAAAACAAGTGGGAAAAAGACGGATTTGAGTTTGTCAATGAGTTTGATTGGGATAAATTCAAAGAAGATTTCAAAGACTATAAAAGGTATTCCAACGTTTCTTTAAAATGGTTTTTATTAAAAAAAAGAAATTAGCTTAGTAAATTTTGCCACTAATTTCACGAATTAACACTAATTATATTATAATTTTTGCTGGTGTTCTATAATAAATTCGTGGAAATTAGTGTAATTCGTGGTTTAACTATGGCATACCACAATGACATTTATTTTATAAAAACCCTCAGGGTTTCAAAAAAAAACAAAAACGTAATTAAAACCAATTGTATTTTCTTAATAAAAAATTATGTTTATTAAATTAGTTAAAAAACCCTGAGGGTTTAACGAAAATCATTTTATCCAATGAAAAACACACACAATGCAATCGTACTCGCCCCTCACGCAGATGATGGAGAGTTTTCATCAGGGGGAACTATAAAAAAGTTAACATCAAACGGTGTTAAGGTGTGGTATGTTGCATTTTCACCATGTAAAAAATCCATTCCCAAAGGATTTTCCGAAAATATTTTATATGATGAGTTACTTAAGGCAGTTTCTCATTTAGGCATTGATAAAAACAATGTCATTACCTTCAATTTCACTGTCAGGGAATTTGATAAGCACAGGCAGGAAATTCTTGATAATTTGATAACGCTAAAAAAAGAAATACAGCCAGACCTTGTCTTGCTTCCCAATTCAAAAGATGTTCACCAGGACCATCAGGTTATACATAATGAAGGAATAAGGGCTTTTAAACATTTTAAAATCTTAGGGTATGAATTACCCTGGAACAACATTCAATTTAACAAGAATTTATACGTAAAACTCGAAAAAGAACATTTGGATGCCAAGATCGCAGCAATTCGGGAATACAAATCACAAGAATTCAGGTTTTATAGCTCCGAGGACTTCTTCTACAGCCTTGCCAGGGTAAGAGGTACTCAAATAAACTGCGAATATGCCGAAGCATTTGAAGTGATAAGGTGGATATTATAATTATCTGATTCCTAACAACCTTACTTTTTCCTCCTGTTTTATAGAAAGCTCAGCATTTATCATATCCTGAATTGCCCAGCTATCGTCATAAGCGATCGTGTCATATACTCTTTCTTTTGGGTTAAATATTATAAATGATGTACGGTTTGAATCAATTGTTACAATAATATCGTCTATAATAATAGAATTCTGCAGCCATTCAAGGTTTTCCATCTCAGTCGGCTTTCCGGGCAGATGATTAAAATCATATCTTAATTGATCGTTACTATTACCAACAACAACTTCCCCGCTTCCGGTGCTTGTGGCCATATATTTCTTCATGAATCGTCTGCCGCCATGCGGGCTTTTAAGCCCGGCTAATACACACCATGCATTGCCGGAGATGCTGTCAATATCATAGATAGCCCCTTCGTGAAAAAAAGTAGCTAAAAACCTGTTATTTCCCGTATTATCATAAACAACCGAGTTGATAAATGCACTTCGCATGGCAGTAGGAAGATATTGTTTAGCTGGGTCAGTAATCAGTTTTACTTTAGTCCCTTTTTTTATCAATTTCTCATTTTCTTCCCTGTCCCTTGTAAGTGTAACCATTTCACCAGATTCAGGATCATTTGCCTTGTTAAAACCATGTTCCCAGGCAAACCACTCGAATGTTTTTTTACCGGTTAAAAGATCATATTCAAAAATTGAATCAAAACCCGAGGAAGAAATAAGAATTTTTTTACCATCATTAGAAAAATCCACAGAATGTATATAGCTGAACCACGGGTTGTTTAGTTCAAACATGTCTTTATCTGTTATAATATAGACTTTGTCTTCAGCAGCAATTGCCAACTTATCAAAATTAAATGCAATACCTCTTGGCTCTTGCAGGTTATTTAAAATTTCAGCTTCAGTTACAATCCCATTTTTAATGATTAATTTTACTATACCCCCAATCCCTGTCTGCCTTCTCTCCACACTTCCTACCCTGCCCGATACATTTTTCCTGGAAGCAAGGTACCTCCTCCTGATAGCCTGTAATTCAAAACTTTTTACTGTCAACAAAAGCTGGATCGAACCGTAAAAATATTTATTGGATTGAAAACTTTTTATATCTACTTTTTTAATCTTCATTTAATCAATTCGTTTAATACTTCACTAAGACACCTTGTCAAATCTCTCCTTGTATATTTATTCAAATTAGTTTCCAAATGTTTAAAAGGTATATGATTGTCTTTTTTCCATTCATTATAATATTTAACGATTATCTGTTTTATCCCTGATTTGTCGTCATATTCAATCATCTTATCTCTGCCTGCTTCAGTAATTAATTTTGAAGCGTTGCCATTAGTCGGACCTATAGATAACATAGGGGTTCTTGATGCCAAATATTCAAATATTTTTCCGGTTAAAATCAACTGATTATTTTCAGTGTAAGGAATAATAAATAACAACAAATTTGCCTTGAGCATACTCTTGGTTGCTTTATCGTGTGGAACAAAGTCTATTACATGCAAGTTGTCACTTAGCCCCATCTTTTTTATATCTTCCAATGTATGAATATCAACTTTGCCGATTAAGTTGATCTCTAAATTTTCTTTAAAGTCCCTTTTCTCATTTATTAATTCTGTCATTGCCTCCCACAAGGTCATGATATTTTGATTGGGCTTAAAATTTCCAATATACGACATCAGGAACTTTTGTGTCACCTCAGGAGTATCAAAGAATACATCATCCTCATCATACCCGTTGTAAATAACTTCAATTCTACGTGACCGCTCCTCAAACTCTTCTTTCAATCCTTCGCTAACAACAGTAATACAATCTGCTTCAGCAATTACTTTATCCTCTAATGCTTTATCTTTCTTTTTTGTAACATCTAATCTAGGGAAAAATTTATTGTAGTATACGGTAGTCCATGGATCCCTGAAGTCGGCAATCCATGGTAAATGGAATCTTTTTTTTAATTCCAGCCCGATTAAATGCGTGCTCTGTGGAGGACCGGTTGTAATTATTGCATCTATTTTATTTTCGGAAATTAGCTCAACCGCTTTTTTAACAGCATACTTCTTCCATCCTTTTCTAGCATCAGGAATAAAAAAATTAGCACGAATAAACACAGATAGTTTCTGAAGTATGGACTTAGAATCTTTCATCCCTATTAAACCAACAGTAATATCTTTTTGCTTTTTCCCTGTAAAAAAACTAGCAGCTTTATAAGGTTCAGATGTCTTTGTCCTATATACCTTAATGCCATCAGGCACATCATTCAGTAACGATTCATCAATAGCTGGGTAATTACCATCTTTTACAGTTAAAATAGTTGGCTCCCAGTCAAATTCCATCAAATATTTACAAAACTTCAAAAACCTTTGAACCCCCGGGCCTGCTCCGGGAGGCCAGTGGTAAGTGATAATAAGAACTTTTTTCATCTTAACTTTTGAACTTACGCCTGATTTCAAGGAAAGAGATCCCTACAATTACAACTAGAAGCAAAGAAGAACAAGCAAATGAAATTTTTTCTCCTATATAGTATTCTTTTGGTTCAAATTTAAATTCAATATTATGCTCTCCGGCGGGTATGCGCATAGCTCTCAAAACATAATTCACCCTGAAATGTGAAGTGGGTTCACCATCAACATAAGCATTCCAGCCTTTATCAAAATATATTTCTGAAAATACAGCTAATTGTTCAAATGATGTCTTTGATTCATAAACCAGGTAATTTGGTTGATATTCAGTTAGTTTTATGTATGATAATGGGTCTGTTTTAGGTATAAATCCAGCCAGTTTCTTGTCGAACCTTTTATCAACAATTGCTGTTTTGGATGGTTCAAACCCAGATAGTGCCGTGATCTCGGAATCGGCATTAGCAACGATCTTATATTCATTCACAAACCAGGCATTACCCAAGGCACCTGGGTTTTTCTGGGGTATTGGCTGGTTGTCTTCTCCCTTGACAATAAAATATTTGGTGTTCAACATGTTCAAAACTGCCATATTATTTCTGCTGATGTGAAATTCTATCAACTCCTGGTATCTCTTTAGCTTTGCTCCATGATAACCTCCAATGGACTTATGAAAATAAGAAGTGCTGGCATCATTAAACGTGCTTATTGTAAGGTTTATTACCCTGAAATCTGTCTTTTCATTTAAGGCGGTAAACTGAATATTTGTCATTTCATCCCTGGTGATCTTTGGTGCTTGCCTGGTTTCTCGTTTTTTTTCTTGCAAATCCGCTATTTTTTCTTCAATTACCTTTTGAATATCCGGGTTTCCCTTCATTTCACTGCTAAGTATCTGTAAATTTGCTTGGTTTGGCTGGTAAGGGATTATAACATTTCTTCTGGCAATAAAATTATCGTTGTTGAGATAACGCTTGTTAATTGGCCACATATCAAAAAGAAACAATGCAATTATTACGGCATAGCAGTACTGTTTTTTTAACTTTTGTTCAATAAACAGCCATAGTACAATACCTGTCAATAGGATAAAAGCAAAAGACCGGAATGCATCCGCACGCAGCAAGCTTTTCCTGTCATTACTTAGTGCATCTATAGGCCAACCATTTTGTTCTAGTTGAGCGTCATTCAAACCGGTAAAATCACCGGCTAAAGAGGGTAATAGAGCGAATAGAAGGGCTATTCCACCTACTATAAAAAAAGAATATTTTAATGATTTCTGCAGAGATACTTTTGACAGGGTTTCTGTTTTGAATATGTTATTTAAAGCTAATATAGCAAGCAATGGCATTGTAAATTCTGCTATTACCAGTATCATATTAACCGACCTGAATTTATTATAACCCGGTAAATAATCTATAAACAGATCAGTTAAAAACGGAAAATTTTCACCCCATGCCAGTGTAATGGATAATATTGTTGCTGTTAAGAGCCACCACTTAACTCTTCCTTTTATAATAAATAATCCCAAAACACACAAGAAACAGACAATTGCACCTGCATAAACAGGTCCGGAGATAAAGGGCTGTGTCCCCCAATACAGGGGAAGTTGCTTTATTATTTGCCTGGTATTAGGTACCCCTCTTTGTTTCAGAACTTTATATGTTTCTGAATCAGTGCTTAATTCACCCTGCGAACCGCCTCCCATAAAATTGGGTATCATTAATGTCATAGTTTCAGGAATTCCATAGCTCCAGGCGGTAATATAATCCCTGTCAAGCCCGGATGTCTTGTTCTCTTTATCAAAACTGAGCTCTGACTTCCCCCTGGTTGTATATATACTATAATCATAAGTGATCCAAAGATTGGTAATGTTACTGCCTACTGCCAGTAATGCTGCAACAATCAATACACCAATTTCCTTTCCAAATATTAATAATTGCTTGTTCCTAACAGCACTAACTAACTCAAATACACCATATATCAAGAGGATAAGAAATAAATAATACATGATCTGCGGATGATTTGATTTTAATCCTATTGCCAAAAAGAAAGCAGTAATAGCTCCACCTAAAATAAGTTTCCCCCTGAAGCTGAGAATAACACCGGCTAAAATAGGAGCCATATATGATATTACAGCAGCTTTACTGTTATGACCCGCCTCTACCACGATAAAAAAATAAGACGAAAATGAAAAGGCAATAGCCCCGGCTATTCCAAGCCATGGATCAACCCGGAAAGATAACAGCAGTATATAGAAACCGATCAATGACCAAAAAAGAAAACTTCCCACCCCAAAAAAAATCATTACTTTCTTTATATAAGTAAATAGATTGTTCGGGAATATTGTGGATATATGATATGCGGGCATTCCGCTGAACATAGAATTTGTCCATAGTGGGTCCTCACCAGTTCTTTCCCTGAAATCCACAACCTCTTTTGACATCCCTTTGCACCTGGCAATATCATCCTGCTTCAATTTTTTCCCCTCAAGCAGTGGGCTGTAATATATAAATGTGATTGCGATAAAAATTAATATAGCAACAATGTGAGGAAGGATGGTTTTAATTTCGGGGGTTTTCAT